>NZ_CP041637.1:3755000-3934786 GCF_007197735.1 Formosa sediminum | reverse complement strand
TATAATTTAAAAGATTTTTTAGTTAAAGTTAATAAGAGATATTGAAATTGTCTCTTGTTTTTTGGTTTGACAAATATGTGAACAAAAATCTTAAAAAAAAAATGCTTTGCTATTGAATTTAAAGAATTTTTTCCTCATGTTTATCATGCTTTCTAAGCTACAAAAAAATAACGAAACTTTTCTATGTTAATTGATGAAATTGAAATAAGGGTACGATATGGTGAAACCGATCAGATGGGTGTTGTGCATCATGGTAATTATGCACTATACTTAGAGATGGCGCGGACTGAATGGTTAAGGTCTTTAGGAGTCTCTTACAAAGAGATGGAGGAGAATGGTGTCATGTTACCTGTAATATCGATGTCTTTAAACTACAAAAAATCAGCTTATTATGATGAGGTAATTAAAGTAAAAACCACACTTAAAAATCATCCCACTGTTAAAATTGATTTTGACTTCGAAATCACTAATCAACAGGGTGAATTATTGGTTCTTGCCAACACCGTTTTAGCATTTATAAATATGGAAACCAAACGCCCAATGAAATGCCCGAAATACATTTTAGATTTGTTGCCACAAGAGATTTAAAGTGGTTTTATTTCTACTTCAAAAAGGGTTTTGAAAGTATTAAAAATAGTCTCGGATTCCCTTTTTCTAACCGAAATTGTGAGCTCGCAATGTAGCTCTAATTTCTGGTTAATAATATTAATGTTTTTCTCTTTTATAATCCGCATTACCTTATTCATGTTTTTATAATCGAAAACAATTAGGTAATCTATATTAATAGTGCGTTCTACTATTTTTGATGCTTCTAAGCTTAATTGGGCCGACGTTCTGTATGCACTAATTAATCCGCCTACGCCTAATTTAACACCTCCAAAATAACGCACTACAATTATAAGAATGTTTGTGACATTAAAGGATTGAATTTGTCCATAAATAGGCATACCTGCAGAATTGTTTGGTTCGCCATCATCGTTTGCTCGATATAATATATCTTCGGTTCCTAATTGGTAAGCATAACACCAATGTCTGGCAGAATGGTGTTGTTTCTTAATGGCTTCTAGATGCTCTTTTATATCATCTTCTGTTTTTACAGGAAATGCGTATCCAAAAAACTTACTGTTTTTTTCTTTAAACAGTGTTTCTTCAGAGGGTTTTAAAATGGTTCTGTATGTGTCTTGAATGTCCAAATATTAACTGAATAGTTCTTTTTTAGTTTCAAATAAGGTGGTAACATCTTCTGTTTCGGGGTTAATGTTCCATGTATGTATGCCTAACTGTTCTGCAGCAGCTGTGTTTTCGGCTAAATCATCAACGAATAAAGTTTCAGAAGCTATTAAATTATTTTCATTTAAAACGAATTCAAAAATATCTGCATTGGGTTTTCTAAGATTAATTTCGTGAGATAAGTAAAAGACATCAAAATAACTTTTAAACTCATTAAAAAATGGTACGTAAGTTTTTACAAATTCGATGTGTAAATCGTTAGTGTTGCTTAATAATATTAATTTGTACTTTTTACTATCAGACAGTGCTTTTAAAAATTCTAAACGGTGGTGAGGAAAGTCTTTTAAGATAGAGTTCCAAATTTCTAGTATTTTTTCTGACGTTACATCGGGGAAAGCAGACTCATAAAATTCCATAAATTCTGAAGTCTCCATCAGTCCCATTTCGTAAAGACTATTTACATGTACTAAGTCTTCAGGAAGACTGTCTAGTTTAAAATTAACTAAAGCTTGTTCTAGTGCACCGACTTTATCTAAATTGATAAAAACGTCTCCAAAATCGAATATAATAGTTTTAATCATTGATGTAATATTTTAAAGTATCGTTTAAAAGTTTTGTTTCTGAAATTAATTGACCTTTAAATAAAGGAGCTTTTGTACCTTCTAAAAACGAATTTGTGCCGTAAAATACGCGTGCTTCGTCCCAAAGATTTTCATCTATGAAGGTTTGAAGGGTTTTGCTTCCGCCTTCAATAATTACAGATGTAATTTTCTGTTTATATAAGGTATTACAAATTTGTTTTGCTAAAGGCTCAGAGGTATTTAAATCGGCTTCAGTTAATCGTATGGTTTTGGCACTAGTATTAAAAATAGCTGAATCTTTTGGTAAATTATTATAGGTATCTATTACTATACGTGTGGGGTGTAGCCCAGACCAATCTCGTACGGTTAAACTTGGATTGTCTTGTAATACGGTGTTTGCACCCACAAGAATGGCTTGTTCTTCGGCTCTCCATTTATGAACCAATTGTCTGGAATATGTATTGGTAATCCAAACTGGTTTTTGTTCATTTTTAGTTTTAGGAGACAGAAAGCCATCTGCCGATTCTGCCCATTTCAATATAATGTATGGTCGTTTTTTATTGTGAAATGTAAAAAAACGTTTATGGTGTTGTTTGCATTCATGTTCTAAAACGCCAACAGTCACTTCACAACCAGCAGCTTTTAATTTTTCTATACCTTTTCCTGCAACTAACGAATTATCGTCAATAGTACCAATAACAACTTTAGGGATATTGTGCTTAATAATAAGGTCGCTACAGGGTGGTGTTTTTCCAAAATGCGAACAGGGTTCTAAGGTTACATATAACGTAGCGTCTTTTAAAAGGGACTTGTCTTTAACCGACTGAATGGCATTAACTTCGGCATGAGGGCCGCCATAAGGACTGGTGTAGCCTTCGCCAATTATAGCGTGGTTACGTACAATTACACAGCCTACCATTGGGTTTGGTCGCGTGGTTCCAAGACCATTTTCACCAATTTCTATACAACGATTTATGTATTTTTCATGTATCTTCACGGCACAAAAATAAGATTAATATTGAGTATGAGCCATTTCCTGATTAGAGAAATTCAAACAAAAGACAATCAGCAAGTCGCAGCAGTGATTAGAACTGTTTTAACTGAATTTGGTGCGCCTAAAGTCGGTACGGCTTACGAAGATAAAGCTTTAGATGATATGTGTGAAACTTATAATACAGATACATCTGCATATTTTGTGGTTGTAGATAAAGACAGAGTTATAGGTGGAGGCGGTGTGAGTTCGCTTGCAGGTGAGGTCGGAGTTTGCGAAATACAGAAAATGTATTTTTTAGAAGAAGCAAGGGGAAAAGGTTTAGGAAAAAAAATGATGGAAACCTGTATGCAAAAAGCAAAAGAATTAGGTTTTAAACGTTGTTATATAGAAACCTTACCTTATATGACCTCTGCCATGCGGCTATACGAAAAATTAGGATTTGAATATATAGAAGGCCCAATGGGAACAACAGGGCATTATTCTTGCGATGTTTGGATGATAAAGGAATTATGAAATTAAAAGCAATAAAACAGACGTTTCATGAGGCTTTAGATGCCGAGTATGACTCGAGAGAAGTAGACCATTTCTTTTATATGATATGCGAGTATTATTTCAGTTTTAAACGCATTACGTTAGCACTTGAACCAGATTATAGCATTACAGAAGCAGAGGCTGTTCCTGTTTTTAATGCCTTAGAGTCTTTAAAGAAACATGAACCTATTCAGTATGTATTGAAGTCTACAGAATTTATGGGTTTAGAATTTAAAGTGAATAATGCGGTGTTAATTCCGAGGCCCGAAACGGAAGAGTTAGTGGCGTGGATTATTGAATCTGATTTACATAAAATTAAAAAACCAATACGAATTTTAGATATTGGTACAGGTAGTGGCTGTATTGCTATTTCTTTAGCAAAACGTTTTGAACATGCAGAAGTATTTGCTGTAGATGTTAGTGAAGATGCTCTTGAGGTGGCGAAGCAAAATGCAGTATTAAATAAAGTGAAGGTTAACTTTGTATATGCCGATATTTTAACTGTAGACACGTATGAGAATGCTAATTTTAAGTTGCCTTTTGATGTTATTGTTTCAAATCCGCCATATGTTCGTGAGTTAGAAAAACTTCAAATGAAATCTAATGTTTTAAAGCATGAACCGCATTTGGCTTTATTTGTAGACGACCATGATCCACTCAAATTTTATAAAGCCATCACTAAGTTGGCGCAAACACATTTGGTAAATAACGGAGTATTGTTTTTTGAAATAAATGAATTTTTAGGTGATGAAATGGTTGATTTATTGAAACAATATAAATTCGCGCATGTAGAATTGCGTCAAGATATGTTTAAAAGAAATAGAATGATTAAAGGCATAAAAATACTATGAAATCTATAGCTGTATTTTGTGGGTCAAGTCTTGGCTCCGATTCAAAAATTATTTCAGAAGCTTATCAGCTTGGAAACACTTTAGCAGAACAACAAATAACTTTAGTTTACGG
Organism: Formosa sediminum; assembly: GCF_007197735.1. Classification (GTDB taxonomy): domain Bacteria; phylum Bacteroidota; class Bacteroidia; order Flavobacteriales; family Flavobacteriaceae; genus Formosa; species Formosa sediminum. Next base: position 3,930,487 of record NZ_CP041637.1, on the reverse strand, counting down.
CGCATCAAAACTAGGTATAATGGGTGAAGTTGCCCGTGGTGCTTTAGACGCTAAAGGAAAAGTTTTGGGGGTTATACCGGGTTTTTTAGAAACTAAAGAAATTGTAAATCCACAAGTGTCTGAGCTAATTGTGACTAAAAATATGCACGACAGAAAGGTAATTATGTACGAGAAATCTGAAGGTTTTATGGTACTTCCTGGCGGATTTGGAACTATGGACGAATTTTTTGAAATTACTACCTGGGGACAATTAGGATTGCATACAAAGCCAATAGGAATTTTAAACATTAATGGTTTTTTTAATCATTTACTAGCTCAATGTAAAACAATGGTAGAACGTGGGTTTTTAAATCAAGACATACTTGATGCTGTAGTTGTAGATGATACTATAGACGGTTTATTAAAAAAAATGAATAATTACAAACCATTACCAACGCCACAATGGTTAAATAAAGAGAGGTTGTAACGATGACAATTGAAGCACAAATAAAGCAATTAAGAGACGAATTAAACGATTATAATTATAAATATTACGTTTTAGACCAAAGTGAAATTAGTGATTTTGAGTTCGATATGAAACTTAAAACACTTCAAGACCTTGAGGCTAAACATCCAGAATTTTATGATGTAAATTCGCCAACAAATCGTGTGGGTGGTACTATAACTAAAAATTTTAATACTGTGGTTCATGATTACCGCATGTATTCTTTAGATAATTCATACTCTAAAGACGATTTACTAGCTTGGGAACAACGCGTAAAAAAAATGGTTGATGGTGATGTGTCTTATACTTGCGAGTTAAAGTATGATGGAGCTTCAATTAGTTTAACCTATGAAAATGGTGTGCTTACAAAAGCTGTGACACGTGGCGATGGAGTACAAGGCGATGAAGTTACCTCGAATATAAAAACAATTAAGTCGGTACCTTTAACATTAAAAGGGGACTTCCCTGAAAAATTCGATATTCGAGGCGAAATTGTGTTACCATTTGATGGGTTTAATAAAATGAATGAAGAACGGATTGAAATAGGAGAAGAGCCTTATAGAAATCCAAGAAATACCGCTTCAGGAAGTTTAAAATTACAAGACAGTAGTGAAGTAGCAAAACGCCCATTAGAATGTTTGTTGTATACTATTGTGGGTAGAAATCTAAATATTCAGTCGCAAATAGAAGGCTTGCAAAAAGCACGAGATTGGGGGTTTAAAGTGCCCAATGCCGCAAAATTAGTACATTCTATAGATGATGTTTTTGAATTTATAGAATATTGGGATGTACATAGGCACGATTTGCCTTACGAAACCGATGGGGTTGTTATAAAAGTGAATAGTTTTCAGCATCAGGAAGAATTAGGGTATACTGCCAAAGCGCCACGCTGGGCTATCGCTTATAAGTTTAAGGCCGAGCAAGTGTCTACCCGTTTAAATGAAATTACGTATCAGGTAGGCCGAACAGGTGCAATTACGCCTGTTGCAAATTTAGAACCTGTAGAATTAGCAGGTACCACCGTAAAACGTGCCTCTTTGCATAATGCCGACCAGATTGCAAAATTAGATATCCGTGAAGGCGATGAGGTGTTTGTTGAAAAAGGAGGAGAGATTATTCCTAAAATTATTGCAGTCGATTTAACACAACGTCCTTCTGATTCCAAACCTACGGAATATATTACACATTGTCCAGAATGCAATACAGCATTAGTAAGACAAGACGGAGAAGCCCAACATTATTGTCCGAATTATAACGGCTGTAAACCTCAAATAATAGGGAGAATACAGCACTTTATTTCTAGAAAAGCCATGGATATAGATGGTTTAGGAGGAGAAACAGTAGCATTATTAGTAAACGAAGGCTTAATTTGTAATTATTCAGATTTATACCAACTCACGAAGGCTGATGTTCTGCCTTTAGAACGTATGGCAGAAAAGAGTGCAGATAATTTAATTAACGGAATCGAGCAATCTAAACAAGTGCCTTTTGAACGCGTTTTGTATGCGTTGGGAATTCGTTATGTAGGAGAAACAGTTGCTAAAAAACTAGTTAAGCATTTTAAATATGTTGATGCAATAGCAGAAGCGACCGAAGAGGATTTAGTAAATGTAGATGAGATAGGGGTAAAGATTGCTAAAAGTGTAGTTGCTTTTTTTCAATCCGAAGAAAATCGTTTAATAATTGAGAGGTTAAAAGGGTTTGGGTTACGTTTAGAAATTTCTGAAGAAGCCTTAGCTAATCAGACCGATACTCTGGCAGGAAAGGTATTTGTGGTCTCAGGTGTTTTTGCAAGGGTGTCTAGAGATGAGCTAAAAAAAATGATAGAAGATAACGGTGGGAAAATAGGAAGTTCAATTTCTTCAAAAACTAGTTTTGTGGTTGCAGGTGATAAAATGGGTCCAAGTAAACGTACTAAAGCAGAGGCATTAGGTATTCATGTTTTAACAGAAGACGATTTTTTAATCATGGTAAATAAATCTTAAAAAAAAGTTAAGACTTGTTTTTTAAATTGAATTTAGTTGTTAATTTAATATTAATAATTAGTTTTGATGGTTGTTTTATTGAGATTTTATGAAGAAAACATATTATTTAATTATCATAATATTTTTGTATAGTGTGTTTTTCTTTGTATTAGAGATGCATAATTTTCCTAAAATTGCAGCTAAAGTAAAGGCTGTTGTTGTTCCTAGCATTTGTGTTTTTTACATTATTGATTTAAATAATAAATTATTGTTTTTTAAAATATTTCTTATTTTATTTTCAATAACAGATCTATTAATTTTTACAGATGCTTTTATTCCTATAAATTTTAAGTATTATATAGGTAATACGTTGTATATTGTAGCTTATATTATTCTTATATATAGTGTAGTTAGACGTGTGGATTTGTCAAAAATTCTCACAGAGTTTAAACTCACTGTTGGAGTATTGTTTTTAATGAATATATATGTTTTGTACGCTTTATTAAATGTGGATTTAGTTTTGGAATCTAGTCCTTTAATATCATCAATGTCGTCTGTTATTTTAGAATTAATATATAATGCTGTAACCTTTATATTGTTTACAGTGTCTTTTTTAAATTATTTATATAAAAATAATAAAGAATCTCTCTATCTTTTTATAGGGACATTGTGCGTGGTATTTTCTGAAGTTATTCAATTTGTAACAACATACCCTTCAAACCAAAAATTATTAAACACTGCTTGTTATGTGTTATTAGTTTTAGGTTTTTCTTTCTTTTATTTATTTGCCAGTTTAAAAGCGGTTGGAGAGCAGGAAATAGCTAGTCTTTAATATTTGTAGAGTAGCGAATTAGTTTATTCATTGTACATAAACATGTATTTTATCGAAATACTTGTGTTTTTTTCGACGAAATACACAATAAGTCCGTTGTAATGTTGTATGTTTGTAAAACCTACTTATGTTTGTTTATTTTGAAGAACTGGATTAAATTTAATTATAGTAAGATCTTTATCACGGTCTTATGTCTTCTAATAGGCCTTAATATTTTTGCTACAGTAACCCATAGGGATTTTCTTTTGCAATGTGTTAAGCCGTTAATTATACCTGTATTTGTGTTTTTTTATTTTATGAGATGCAATTACATAAATTGGTATTTAGCAACGTATTTGATTTCGGCTTTTTTAGCAGATTTAACTTCAATATTTTTTCATCACCCTAAAATTCTAATGTATTGTAATTTATTTTATTTAGTAAGTTACTTAAGTCTCTTGGGGTTTGTTTTAACTAAATTTAAAGGGATTAGGTTTGGTATGTTGTTAGGCGTGTATTTAGTTGTAGTTTTTGTTATAAATACTTATTTATTATATCAGTTATATACAGTTTTAGATGGTATAATAAAAAATCCAATTATGGTTATGTTTTTTGGATTGCATACTGTAACTCTTGTTATTCTTGCATTTGTGTCTTTTGCAGTGTATTTAAATTCAGATACTAAATCGTCTATTCTGTATTTAGTAATGGCATTATGCTTTATATTCTCAAAAGTCTTATTTTATATTCGTAACTACTATATATACGATTGGAGTTTAGTATTAATAGAGTTATTTCTGTATAGTGGCGGATTAATCTTTTTGTTTTATTATATGGTTAATAAGAATAAAGCCAAAAAAAGAGCGCAAAAAATACGCTCTTACAATTTTGTGTTTGCTAAACAAAAGGAACAACAACAAGTGCTTAAACAATAATAGAAGCTCCATTTGCCGTTTTGTTTTTATCAGTGTCAAAAAAGAAATCAATCTTACCTAAATTAATACCGTAACATCCCACTTGATTTACGAGCATATTTTTGCCTTCAATATTTTTCACAACTGTAGGTTTAGGAAGAAAAGTATGGGTATGACCACCAATTATTAAATCGATATCTTTAGTTAACGAAGCTAATTTTAGATCGCTTATTTTGTCTTCATATTTATAATTGTAGCCAAGATGAGAAAGGCAAATAATTAAATCGCACTGTTCTTGTGTTTTTAAAACATGAGTCATTTCTTGTGCCATTTCAACCGGATTTAAATATACAGTTTCTTTATATAAAGCACTATCTACTAGACCATGTAGTTCTATACCTAAACCAAATACCCCAATTTTTATACCTTCTTTATTGAAAATTTTATAGGGTTTAGTATGTGTATCCATTATGGTATTTGAAAAGTCGTAATTAGCAATTAAAAACGGGAATTCTGCATGTGGTAATTGGGCATAGAGACCTTCGATACCGTTGTCAAAATCATGATTACCGATAGTTGCAGCATCATATTTTAATTTACTCATTAACTTAAACTCTAATTCTCCACCATAAAAATTAAAATATGGAGTACCTTGAAAAATATCTCCAGCATCTAATAAAAGCGTATTAGGGTTATCTAAACGTATTTTATCTATTAATTTTGCACGTTTAGCAACGCCACCTAGATTAGCATTTTTACCTTCGTTAGGTCCAAAAGGATCGATATGACTGTGTACATCGTTAGTATGTAAAATGGTTATTTTCTTACTTTTAGGAGCAGTAGTAAAAGAAGTTAAACTTAATCCACCTATTGCAACTACAGAGGTTGCTAATGTAGATTTTTGTATGAAGTCTCTACGTTTCATAACGTTTAAAATTTATTGTATTTGGATAAATCTGTCGTCTATCATCGGATTAATAGTATCTACTTTTGTAAAATAATCAATAAAAGCATTTCTTAGTTTATAATTTAAAACGTAAGCTGTATCGTTAGGTTTGAAAAAGGTCATATTATCTCCACCATTGTATAAATAATCATTGGTTGCGACAAAGTACGTTCTGTTATCATCGATTTTTTGCCCTTTAACTGATGCTTCAACTATGTCAAAATCAGAATTTATTACTAACTTTAATTTAGATACAGGGTGTGCGGTTTTAGACTTACTTAAATAATTTAAGGCTTTATTTACCTGTGTGCCTTTAATAGCAGCAACAATAATACTGTTTTCAAAAGGCATTATTTCGTACGCTGTTCTAGAAGTAATATTTCCTTTAGAAATAGGGGCGCGAATACCGCCTTTGTTAAGTAAAACAAAGTCTATATCTTGACCAGTTCTGCTTTTGAAGATAGGATTGGCTTGTTCGTAAACCACATCTGCCATAAAATTACCTATAGCGGTATTAAATGTTCCATCGTTTTTATTGTAAGTTTCTGGAGCATAAGCTAACGTGCTGTCTAGAGTACTTACAACATGATCGTGATAGGGTTTAATAAAGTCTATGAGATCTTGATTTGGGGGTAATTCTTCTGAAATCTGAATTTGTTTACCTTCAATTTTTGTTAGATTTAACGTCTTTGTTTTACAGCTTACCAATAATACTAGGCAGGTGCAAATCATGAATTGTTTAAAAATCATAATTAAACTTATAAATTTTACTGAAGTATGGTTATAGTTTTTCTACATTTGCAAAAAGTTTAAAGATAAATGATTTTAAAAGGTTTTAAGGAAAAATCTAATAAAAAGTATTTTAATAAATTGTTGGTAAATCGTAAGATTTCTAGTGCTTCTAAACGTATTGAAAGTTTGGGAGTTATATTAAATATTGATGAGATTTCTAGTATTGAAGCTATAGAGCCTATATCTAAACTTTTAAATATTAAACCCAATAGTTTTAAAATAATTGCGTTTACAGCAGCAGCAGAAGCTAAAATAGATGCTGGATATCCAATTTATACGGCTAATGATATTGGCTGGGGAGGAAGTATTAAAAATCCCGAATTGGAGTTGTTTTTAGAGACTAAGTTTGATGCTTTAATTAGCTATTATTTTGTTGATAATTTAGATTTAAAACTGTTAACCGCAGCTACAAAAGCAGATTTTAAAATTGGGGTATTACAAGAAGAACCACGGTTAAACGATTTAATTTTAAATATAAATCAGGGAGCCATAGAAGTCTTTAAAAGTGAACTTTTAAAGTACTTAAGTATATTAAAAAGAATTTAAAAAGATGAATAATAAATTAATAGGTACTGGAGTTGCTCTGGTTACACCTTTTAAGGAAGATCTTACTGTAGATCACGACGCATTAACACAAATTGTTAATTTTAATATTGAAAACGGAACCAATTATTTAGTAATAATGGGTACCACAGGAGAAAGTGTAACTGTAACTAAAGCAGAAAAGGAAACTATAATACAAACCATTTGTAAAGCTAATAATGGAAGAGTACCTTTAGTTTTAGGTATAGGTGGTAATAATACCGCAGTTGTAATAGAAGAGATTAAAACTACAGATTTAACACCTTTTGAAGCCATACTTTCAGTATCTCCATATTATAGTAAGCCAACACAAGAGGGTATTTATCAGCATTTTAAAGCAGTGTCTGAAGCTTGTCCTGTTTCTGTTATTTTATATAATGTTCCTGGAAGAACAGCATCAAACATGCTACCTGAAACCACGATTAGATTAGCTAAAGACTTTAAAAATATAGTAGCTGTAAAAGAAGCAGGAAACAATATTGGTCAGTATTTAAAGTTATTAAAAGATAAACCTGAAGATTTTTTAGTTATTTCTGGAGATGATGACTTAGCTTTAGGTGTTGTTTTAGCAGGTGGATCAGGCGTTATTTCTGTTATAGGGCAAGCTGTTCCAGCTCAATTTTCTAAAATGATTAAGTTAGGTTTAGAAGGAAAAGCTAAAGAAGCTTACGCTATTCATTACAAGTTAATGGATGTTATAGGGTTTATTTTTGAAGAAAATAATCCTTCAGGGATTAAAGCTGTTTTCGAAGCTTTAGGGTTATGTCGCGCTAGTGTAAGATTGCCTTTAGTAGAGGCTACTGCTGGATTGAAAGCTAAAATTAAAGATTTTGTTGCTGCTAATTAGTACATTTAAATACGTGTGAGTTTACCCAATAAGTAACCGCATGTTTTTTAGTAACCATTTTAAAAGTTAAAATATACTTAAAGCTAATTGTAACCTAATTACATCCTTTAATTTAGCTGAAAAATATTATTTTTAAAATCAATAAGAATAGCTTAATTTTGCATTCTGTTAAAAAACTATGGGGAAATATTTATACATTTTATTGGCGTTTATTGTTTTAAGTTCATGTGGTGAATACCAAAAAACTCTTAAAGCAACAGACATCGGAGCAAAATTTAAATTAGGAGAACAACTTTATAATGAAGGAGAGTTTTCTAAAGCAAATAGATTGTTCTCTCAAATCGTACCAAGTTACCGAGGTAAACCACAAGCAGAAAAGCTTATGTATATGTATGCTCAGTCTTATTATGGTATGAAAGACTACTTTGTGGCTGGTTACCAATTTGAACGTTTTGCAGATTCTTACCCAAATAGTGAGAAGTTAGAAGAAGCTTCTTTTTTATCGGCTAAGAGTTATTATAAAATGTCTCCTGTGTATAGTAAAGACCAATCAGACACTAAAGATGCGATAGAAAAATTACAATTATTTATTAATCAATTTCCTCAGTCAGAGTATTTAAGTGAAGCTAGTGGTTACATCCAAGAGTTAGATGCGAAATTAGAACGTAAAGCATTCGAAATAGCAAAACAATACAACACTATACAAGATTATCAAGCATCTATAAAATCGTTTGATAATTTTCTATTTGAATTCCCAGGATCAGCATTAAGAGAAGAAGCCTTTTATTATAGATTCGATTCGGCATATCAATTAGCAATGTATAGTATTGAGCGTAAGAAACAAGAACGATTAGAATCCGCTAATAATTACTATTTTGATCTTATAAAAGGGTATGCAGATACTCAATTTCTAGAAGAAGCAGGTTCTAAACATGAAGCAATAGAAGAAGAATTAAAAAAATACAGCACTAAAAGTTAATATAATGGATTTAAAAAAAATTAATGCGCCTTTAAGTACAGTAACGTACAATAAGAATAAAGTTGATGAACCAACAGGAAATATCTATGAAGCTATTTCTATTATTTCTAGACGTGCAGACCAGATTAACACTGAGATTAAAAAGGAACTAATTGAAAAATTAGAAGAATTTGCAACGTATAATGACAGTTTAGAGGAGATTTTTGAAAATAAAGAACAAATTGAAGTTTCAAAATTCTACGAAAAATTACCTAAACCACATGCCTTAGCAGTGCAAGAGTGGTTAGACCACAAAGTATACTACAGAAACACTGACGAAGACGTTCAGTAAAACATAAGCTTATGTCTATATTAAGCGGCAAAAAGATACTGTTAGGCATTAGTGCTGGTATAGCGGCTTACAAGACAGCTTCTTTAGTAAGATTATTTATAAAAGCAGGTGCAGACGTTAAAGTTGTCATGACACCTGCTTCTATTGATTTTGTAACGCCCCTAACATTATCTACATTATCTAAACATCCTGTGGTTACTTCATTTTATAATGAAGAGGATGAAAGTGCAGTCTGGAATAGTCATGTAGAATTAGGCTTGTGGGCAGATCTATTTGTCATTGCGCCTGCAACAGCAAATACCATGTCTAAAATGGCAAATGGTACTTGCGATAATTTATTGCTTGCAACATACCTTTCTGCTAAATGTCCAGTGTATTTTGCACCTGCAATGGATTTAGATATGTATAAGCATCCCTCTACAGCTCAATCTTTTAAAACCTTACAAGACTTTGGTAATATAATGATTCCTGCAACTTCAGGAGAGTTAGCCAGTGGTTTAGTAGGCGAAGGACGAATGGCTGAGCCTGAAGATATAGTGTTGTTTATTGAAAACCATATTTTAGGAAACTTACCTTTATATGGGAAAAAAGTAATGATTACAGCTGGACCAACTTACGAAGCTATAGATCCTGTGCGTTTTATAGGAAACCATTCAAGTGGCAAAATGGGGTTCGAACTTGCTAAAACAGCTGCAAACCTTGGTGCTGAGGTAACTTTAATTTCAGGTCCAACAAATCAATCACTTCAGCATAGTGCTGTTAATATTATTCCTATAATAAGCGCACAAGACATGTACGAGCAAGCACATTTGTACTTTAAAGATACAGATATAGCTATTTGTGCTGCTGCTGTTGCAGACTATAAACCAAAAGAAGTGGCACTTCAGAAAATAAAAAAGGACGATTCTGCGTTAACATTAGAACTAGAGAAGACAAAAGATGTTTTAGCCTCTTTAGGAGCAATAAAATCAGATCAGTTTTTAGTAGGTTTTGCTTTAGAAACAAATAATGAGTTGGAACATGCAAAAGGTAAATTAAAGCGTAAAAATTTAGATCTTATTGTTTTAAATTCTTTAAACGATGCCGGAGCTGGGTTTAAGTCAAATACTAATAAAATTACACTTATTGATGCTCAAGAATGCATTACAGAATTTAATTTAAAGTCTAAAGCCGAAGTGGCTCAAGATATTTTTAATGATATATTAAATAAACTACATGCGTAATTTCTTAACTGTTCTATTTTTTTCTGTTTCTATGAGTTTTTACGCTCAAGAATTAAACTGCAAGATTGTTGTAAATGCAGATCAAACAGGAAATCAAAATGTTCAGGTATTTAAGACTTTAGAAAAGCAACTTACAGAATTTGTAAATAATAAAACTTGGACTGCCAGAGGGTTTAAAATAAACGAACGCATTAATTGTAGTATGATGATTATTGTAAATAATTACAATAATGATTCCTTTAATGCCACGCTCCAAGTACAATCTACAAGACCTGTTTACGGCTCATCTTATACCACACCTGTTTATAATTATAACGATAAAAACTTTTCATTTAAATATGCAGAGTTCGAAAATTTAAACTTTAGCGCTAATCAATACGAGTCTAACTTAATTTCGGTTTTAGCATTCCACATTTATATTATTCTAGGTTTAGATGCCGATACATTTGAGTTAGAAGGTGGAGATGAGTATTTAAAACAAGCACAAACTATTGTTAATTATTCACAGCAAGAGGGATATAAAGGTTGGAAATTGGAAGATGGTTCTCAATCTAGATTTGTATTAATAGACAATCTGTTATCTCCAACATATAAAGAGTTTAGAACGGTTATGTACAACTATCATCGTGAAGGTTTAGACCAAATGAGCACAGATGTAAAAGCGGGTAAAGAGGCTATAGTTAAAGCAGTAAGTGAATTTCAAGTAATGAATAATAGAAGACCTAATTCTTATTTGTTACGTGTATTTTTCGATGCTAAAAGTGACGAAATTGAAAGTGCATTTTCAGACGGACCAAGTGTTAATGTTGCCAACTTTTTAGATATTTTAAACAATATTGCTCCTACATATTCTAGCAAATGGAGAAATATTAAGTTTTAATTGATTCCGACTTAAATCTAAATTATCTTTGATTCACAAATTTTAAGCACCTCATTACATTGCTAACATCTTTATCTATAAAAAACTATGCCTTAATCGATGATTTACAGGCAAATTTTAATACTGGTTTCACGATTATTACGGGAGAAACCGGAGCGGGTAAATCTATTTTATTAGGCGCTTTATCATTAATATTAGGAAAACGCGCAGATTTATCGTCTTTAAAAGACAATACTCAGAAATGTATTATCGAAGCCGTGTTTGATGTCTCAAAATATCAACTCAAATCTGTTTACCAACAGGAAGATCTCGATTACGAACCTCAAACAATTATTAGACGCGAAATTTTACCTTCAGGTAAATCACGTGCCTTTGTTAACGATACACCAGTAACCGTTAGTAGTCTACAGGTGTTAGGCGAACGTTTAATCGATATACATTCCCAACACCAAACCATGCAACTTACAGATGATGCATTTCAGTTTCAGGTGATTGATGCTTTGGCTAAGATTGAAGAGCCTTTAACAGAATACAAAGCAAAATTAAAAGATTATAAATCTCTTAAAAAAGAATTAAAGAAATTGCTGGATTTTCAGGCAGAAGCTAATAAAGAGCATGAATATAATTCATTCTTATTACAAGAATTAATAGATGCTAAATTGGTGGAAGGTGAGTTTGAATCTTTAGAAGAAGAATATGAAACGCTCGATAATATTGAAGCTATAAAAGAAAAAATTGCCGCCTCACATCAATTATTAAGTGATGAACAAATTGGTGGTTTAGCTATTCTTACTGAAATAAAATCTAATTTTAATAAGATTGCTTCATTCTCTCAAAAATATAAAGAATTATACGATAGAATAGACAGTAGTTTAATTGAACTCTACGATATTTTTACAGAAATTGAAGCCTCTGAAGATGCATTAGAAGCCGATCCAAACCGTTTAGAGTTTGTCAATAACAGATTGCAATTACTTCATAATCTGAAGAAAAAACACTTAGTTTCTGAAATTTCAGAATTGATAGTCATACAAAACGCTTTAGATGAAAAAGTTGGTATCACTGAAAATCTCGATAAAAATATTGGGAAGTTAAAAACTGAAATCAGTAAGGTAGAGAAGACTTTAAACACATTAGCTAAAACAATTCATACCAAACGAAACGCGGTAATTCCAACCTTAAAATCGCAATTAGAAACCTTACTAGCAGATTTAGGTATGCCAAATGCACAGTTTGAAATTACTTTAGGTGTGGCTACAGAATTCTATGCTAATGGTAAAGACGATTTAAATTTTTTGTTTTCGGCAAATAAAGGCGGAACATTTAAACCGTTAAATAAAGCCGCATCAGGTGGTGAATTATCCAGAATTATGCTTGCTATAAAATCGGTGTTATCTAAATATATGCAGTTACCAACCATTATGTTTGATGAGATTGACACTGGAGTTTCTGGAGAAATTTCTAATAAAATGGGAATGATAATGAAACAAATGAGTTCAAGCATGCAAGTGTTTGCCATTACACATTTACCTCAAGTTGCAGCTAAAGGAGATACACATTTAAAAGTGTATAAAGAAGATGTTAATCAGGTTACAACTACAAATTTAATAGTTATAGAAGGAGAAGATCGTGTAGTAGAAATTGCACAAATGTTAGGAGGATTAGAATTGTCTAGTTCTGCAATTGCTCACGCAAAACAATTATTACATTAATATTGTTTTAAACGAATATTATAAAGGGAATATAAGAAACAAACAAGCTATTAATACTACAAACGATTTAATAATAGAATAAAAAGTTTTTATAACTTTACGCCCTCAGATAATTCGCTGTAATTACACAAAAAATAAGAATTAAAATATGTCATACAATTTACTAAAAGGAAAAAAAGGAATCATTTTTGGTGCATTAGATGAAAACTCTATAGCATGGAAAACGGCAGAGCGTGTTCATGAAGAAGGCGGAACTTTTGTTTTAACAAATGCACCTGTTGCAATGCGTATGGGACAAATTAATGAACTTGCAGAAAAAACAGGTTCTCAAATTATCCCTGCAGATGCAACTTCTGTAGAAGATTTACAAAATCTAGTAGAAAAATCTATGGAGATTTTAGGAGGAAAAATTGATTTCGTTCTACATTCTATTGGTATGTCTATCAATGTAAGAAAAGGTAATCACTATACAGACCAGAATTACGCATTTACTCAAAAAGGTACAGATGTTTCTGCAATGTCTTTTCATAAAGTTATGCAAACCCTTTACAAAGCAGATGCAATGAATGAGTGGGGAAGTATTGTTGCTTTATCTTATATGGCAGCACAACGCGTGTTTCCAGACTATAACGACATGGCAGATAATAAAGCGTATTTAGAGAGTGTTGCTCGTAGTTTTGGATATTTTTTCGGTAAAGATAAAAAAGTAAGAGTAAATACAATTTCTCAATCTCCAACACCTACAACCGCAGGTAGTGGTGTAAAAGGTTTTGATGGTTTTATTGCCTATGCAGATCAGATGTCGCCACTTGGTAACGCAACCGCTGCAGATTGTGCTAATTATACAGTTGCAATGTTTAGTGATTTAACCAAACGAGTAACATTACAAAACCTTTACAACGATGGTGGATTTAGTAATATGGGAGTTAGCGATCAAGTAATGGAAACATTTGTAGCTTCAAAAAAAGAATAAATTTAGACTTATTACGTCTTTTAAAAGCCGCCTAAAAAAGGTGGCTTTTTTTATGCATTTAATTACATTTGTGTATGCACTTAAAGTATTCTTTTATTATTCCTGTATATAATCGTCCCGATGAAATTGAGGAACTGCTTATTAGTTTTTTAAACTTAAAAACATCTTTACAGTTTGAAATTGTAATTGTTGAAGATGGTTCTAAACAGACTTCTGAAGCTGTAATTAAAACGTTTAAAGATCAATTGAACATCGCTTATTTCTATAAAGAAAATTCTGGTCCAGGAGATTCTAGAAATTTTGGTATGGAAAAGGCAAAAGGCAACTACTTTATAATTTTAGATTCTGATTGTGTGTTACCTTCGGAATATTTACATGCAGTTAATGCTAGTTTAAGTTCAGAATATGTAGATTGTTTTGGTGGTCCAGATGCTGCAGATGCCTCATTCACTAAATTACAAAAAGCGATTAATTTTTCTATGACTTCGTTTATAACTACAGGTGGTATTCGGGGCAATAAAAAACAAGTAGGTAAATTTCAACCTAGAAGTTTTAATATGGGATTGTCCAAAGAGGCTTTTCATGCCTCAAAAGGATTTGGAACAATACATCCTGGAGAAGATCCTGATTTATCAATAAGGTTATGGAAATTAGGTTTTAAAACAAAATTAATTCCTGAAGCTTTTGTGTACCATAAACGCCGCATTTCGTGGTCTAAATTCTATACACAAGTAAATAAATTTGGCAAAGTACGCCCCATTTTAAATGCATGGCATCCTAAAACAGCAAAATTAACGTATTGGTTTCCTACTCTTTTTATGCTAGGACTGTTAGTAGCGATTGCATCATTTATATTTCATTTTGAGTGGTTTTTACTGGGCTATATTTTGTACTTTTTAGCAGCATTTTTTTTATCACTTATACAGTCAAGAGATATTATGGTTGCGATATTATCTGTGCCAGCTATATTAATACAATTTGGAGGTTATGGTTTTGGATTTTTAAAATCATTTATTAGCATTCATATCTTAAAAAAAGATGCAGCTCGTGAATTCCCTGAATTATTTTTTTAAATTATAACAATGAAAGACTTAAAATCCAGACTTTTAAAATTTGTAAAAAGTAAAAAAATAAACATTTTTACTTTGTTTTTGTTGTTGTCTTTTACAATTTTAGTATTAAATAAGTTGTCTAGAACATATATTAATACCATTACATTTCCTGTAGAAACTGTTAATCTTCCAGAAACATACGTAATCTTAAACGATAGTAATCAAGCTTTAAATGTCACTTTAAAAACGTATGGGTTTAAGTTATTAAGATATTATATTTCTAAACCAAAGCTAATATTAGATTATAAAGACAAGTTGCAACTTACAGACTCTACTTATCTGTGGAGTTCGCATAGGTCGTATTCAAAAATTAATGCACAGTTTGATAAGGATATTGAAGTGGTAAATTTATCACCAGATACGTTATATTTTAATTATGATCAAAACGCAACAAAAGATGTACCAGTAGTTTTACAAGAAAATATAAAATTTAGTCCAGGTTTTGATGTTTTAGAGGGCTTTAAAGTAGTCCCAGATTCGGTTCATATTGTTGGACCTGAAAAATTACTTAAAGCTATAACAGCAATTAAAACAGTGCCGTTAGAGTTAGAAGATGTGCATTTAGATTTAAATCAAAATATCAGTTTAGATTTACCAAATTCAGATCATTTAATTACCTTTTCTCATCACAAAGTACATCTGGAAGCTAAAGTAGAAAAATTTACAGAAGGAACGTTTAATATTCCTGTAACACTAAAAAATGTGCCACAAAATGTAGTTTTAAAGTATTATCCCAAATCCGTTTCAGTATCTTATTATACAACATTAAGCGGATTTAATGAAGTACAAGCCAAGGATTTTAAGGTAGAGTGTGATTATAGTGAACGTGTAGCTAATCAGTCGTTTTTAGTTCCTAAATTAGTTAAACAGCCAGAAAAGGTAAAGAGTGCAAAAATTATTCATCCAAAAGTAGAATATATAATTTCAGAATGATAATAGTTGGTCTAACCGGAGGTATAGGAAGTGGTAAATCTACCGTTGCAAAGCAGTTTCATGAAAAATTTGGTATTCCTACATACATATCAGACGATGAAGCTAAATTGTTAATGGTAACTTCCAAAGAGATTAAATCAGAACTTACAGCTTTATTTGGAGCAAATGCATATAGAGAAGGAGTTTTAAACAAGCCTTTTATTTCAGATGCTATTTTTAATAATAAAACATTATTAGAGCAAATGAATGCAATTGTACATCCAAGAGTTGCAGCACACTTTAAACTGTGGGTAGCAAGGCAAAATACACCTTATGTTTTAAAAGAATCTGCGATTTTATTTGAAAGTCATGGCGATCAGGTTTGCGATTTAATTATAACTGTAACATTAGATAAGGCTACTAAAATTAAGCGAATACAAAAGCGAGACCAATCTTCTATAGAAAAAATAGAGTCTATTATGAAACAGCAATGGACAGATCAAATGCGGATCTCAAAATCTGACTATATAATTGAGAATGATACCATGCAACACATGCAAGAGCAGGTAAACCATATTCACAATACAATACTTAATAAAATTAAATAAAATTGCAATTTTAACAATTTTGTTAATGTAAGGTTAAATGTTAAAAATGCTAAATGTTAAAATATTAATTTTGAACAATGAGCAAGAAGTTATTTATGTTGCTTGTAGTTTTAATGAGTTTGTCGTTGGTCGGCATCATTTTTGTACAAGCACGATATATTAGCGATTCTGTAAAAAACGAAGAAAAACAATTTACTTTCAATGTAAAGAAAGCATTGAGTTTTGTTTCTAATGATATAGAAGAACGTGAATTAAAAACTTATTTTAAAAAATTTCAACGTTTGGTTGATCAAAAAAAAGATGCTGATACAATTGCAATCACTCAACTTCTTTTTAATCAACAAAACGAAAGTACAGACGAAACATTAATTTATAGAAGTGGAATTTTAGAACAAAACTATAAATTATCATCATCGATCTTTGACATAGGTTTAGATAGTATTAATATTAAACGTATTATAGGCCAATCTGAAACTAAAGTATTTAGTAACAAAAATATTATTGAAAATAATGTAAATGTTAGACCTGTGTATAGCAGTGAAAAATACGGACGTTTTAGCGAGGCTGAAAAGCAAAGTTTTGAAGAAGCTTTTAAAGTATTAACGAGTAGAACACCAATTTATAAACGTGTTAAAAATGAAGATATAGAGCAGTTATTAACTCGAAAGCTTCATGAAGATAATATAGATATTGATTATGAATTTGCTATTTATAGTAACGATTTAGCAACTAAGGTACAAAGTGAAGGATTTGAGTTGCAAGACGATAAAACATTTAGTGTGCCGATTTTTCAGAATGAAAACAGCCAAAATAACTTTAGGTTGTTGGTTAACTTTCCGGAACGTAATCAGTTTATTATGTCGTCTATAATAGGTATGACTTTGCTGTCTTTCATCTTTACATCTATAATAATTATAGCGTATACGAGTGCTTTATATCAGTTAGTAAAACAGCGTAAAATTTCTGAAATTAAAAATGATTTCATTAATAATATGACGCATGAGTTTAAAACACCAATAGCAACTATAAATTTAGCTTTAGACGCTATAAAAAATCCTAAGATTATAGACGATAAGGATAAGGTAAAGCGTTATCTTAATATGATTAAAGAAGAAAATAAACGTATGCATGCACATGTAGAAAACGTTTTAAGAATATCTAAACTAGAAAAAAATGAACTAAATATTAGTAAGGATCGCGTTAAGTTACACGACCTAATAGAAGATGCTGTTACACATATAGAATTAATTGTAGAAGACAGACAAGGGTTTGTAAAATTACATTTAGATGCCGATAAATCTTCTATATTAGCGAGTGAAACACACTTTACTAATGTTATAGTTAATATGCTTGATAATGCAGTAAAATATTCTCCAGATGCACCAAAAATAGATGTATATACGGAAAATGTAGGAAATAGTATTTTATTAAAAATAAAAGACCAAGGAAGCGGAATGAGTAAAGCCGCACAAAAACGAGTTTTTGAAAAGTTTTATAGAGAACACACAGGAAACATACATAATGTAAAAGGTCATGGTCTAGGCCTAGCTTATGTAAAACGAATAGTAGATGATCATCAGGGTCATATTTCGGTGGAAAGTGAAAAAGGAAAAGGAAGCACATTTATTGTTAAACTTCCATTAATATCATAAAGTTATGAGCGAACAACATAAGAAAATTTTATTAGTAGAGGACGACCCGAATTTTGGAACAGTTCTTAAAGATTATTTAACCATGAACGATTACGACGTTACACATGCTAAAAATGGTATGGAAGGCTTCGAAAAGTTTAAAAAGGACGATTTTGATTTATGTATCTTGGATGTCATGATGCCTTATAAAGATGGTTTTACTCTTGCTAAAGAAATTAGAGAAAAAAATACAGAAGTACCTATTATTTTCTTAACTGCGAAAGCTATGAAGGAAGATGTTTTAAAAGGGTATAAAGTTGGAGCCGATGACTATTTAAACAAACCTTTTGATAGTGAAGTATTGTTAATGAAAATTCAAGCAATCATTCAGCGTAAAGCATCAGAAACGGTTACAGATAGTAAGCAATTTGAATTTAAGATTGGTAATTTCGATTTAAATTCTAAATTGAGATTCCTTAAAATAAATGATGAAGAGCCAATTAAATTGTCTCCTAAAGAAAATGAGTTGTTGCGTTTATTAGCTTTACATGAAAATGATTTAATGCCTAGAGAATTAGCGCTAACTAAAATATGGAGAGACGATAACTATTTTACGTCACGTAGTATGGATGTGTATATAGCTAAATTACGTAAGTATTTAAAAGCAGATGAGAATGTAGAGATTTTAAATATTCATGGTGAAGGCTTCCGATTAGTTGTAAACAATCAGAAAGGATAGTTTTCTAAAACATATAAAATAAAAAACCAGCAATTAGCTGGTTTTTTTATGTCTGAAATAATGGATTTACCACATTAAATTCATTTAAAATGTATGGTGTAATCTAAAAGAGTAAACCCAAAATCTGAGCACAAATAATAAGTAAAACCATAGCTATAGGATATACAGTTGCATAAGCTACAGATGGCGCATCTGTTTTTGTCATTGTATCTACAGCAGCTAAACCAGGAGTACTCGTCATAGAACCTGTTAGTGTTCCTAATAAGGTTAATATATTTATCTTAAAAAACATTCGCGCTACAATTGCAGCAAAAAGCATGGGTAAAAATGTAATTAAACCACCAATTAAAAATAATTGTATACCGTATTGGGAGTAAGTTTCTACTAATGTTGCACCTGCATTGGTACCTACGACAGCTAAAAATAACATCAATCCAAATTGTCTTAATAACTGATTAGAGTTTCCACTCATTACCCAAAGTATACTTCCCGTTTTACCAAGTCTACCTAAAATCATGGCTACAATTAGGACACCACCTGTTAGTCCTAAGTTAAAACTAAAGGAGTCTCCAAAAGAAATAGAAACACCCCCAACAAAAACACCAATAACTATACCTAAAGCTAAAGGGAAAAAATCTGTATCAGACAATTTGCTTTTGTTATCTCCAATTAGTCTAGAAATCTCGTTAACAGCACTTTTTTGACTCGAAATCATTAATTTATCTCCAATCTGAAGTCTTAATGTTGTATTTGGAGATAAATCTATACCACTTCTTCTAATTCTTGTTATAGTTGCATTAAAATTGTCTTTTAAATTTAATTCTCCTAAAGATTTATTTACAAGTGAAGTTTTTGTCATTAAATACGATTGTACAACAAAATCTTCTCCTAAAGAAATTTCTGTTTCTGTTCTAGGGCCTATTAAAACTTCTACACGTCTTAAAGCTTCTTGCGTACCAACCACCCGAATTAAATCGCCTTTGTGTAATACTGTAGCCTTATGAGGTACAAATGCTTTGTTATTATGTAACACTCTTGAAATAACACCTTTTGTCATAGATCTTACTCTAAGTTGCTCTATGGTTTTACCAATAGCTCCTTCATTTTCAACCTGAAAATTACAGCGTGTAATTTCATCAAAATGACCGTTAACTTTTTCTTCGTAATCGGCCTCTTCTTTTTCAATATTAATTCTAAATAATTTTGGGTAAAGTTTCACAAATAATATCACACCAATTACCCCAAACGGATATGCTATTCCATAACCAATAGAGGCTAGTGGTGAGTGTGTCACATCTATAGCTGTTGCTAATCCTGGAGTACTCGTTAATGCACCTGCCATTAAACCAATAGCAATAGATTTATCGATACCTAAAAACTGAATAGATAAGAAGGTTAAAAATGCAGCTGTTAAGATTACAATAGCAGCTAATATAACTAAGTTTTTACCTTGCTCTTTAAAGGATTCAAAGAAACCAGGGCCTGCTTGTAAACCTATGGTGTAAATAAATAAAATTAAGCCTATTTTTTGCAAGATATCGGGTAAAGCAACTCCAAAATGACCAAAAAGTAACGCCACAAAGATTATGGCAGAAACATCTAAAGAAATCCCCTTTATTTTAATATTACCAATAATAAAACCGATACAAATTATTATAAAAAGAGCTAAATAGGTAGCGTTTAAAAATTCCATTGATTAGTTTTTAAATAAGTTGCAAATGTAATTTATATTAAAAAAGTAGTTAATGACTTTTATCATTATATAAATCGATAAAAAAACGGGTTTACATTTTTTTAGGCTTATGTTAGTGACAAACTTTTGTAATACAAATTTTACATTATAACCAGATTTTGTTCTAAATTAAGTTTAAATTTAAAACAATTTTATAAGCTGTTATAATTTCTTACATGGCATTTGTAAGATTTGTTTTCTAGAATTGCTAGACAGTACAAAAATAGACTTGCTTTACAACCTCTTGAAAGTATGTTAGTGTACTGTTTGGTTTTCAATCTCTTGTATAATGTTTGTAATTGGGGTTTTGTAATCAAACCAAAAGGTGTTTTCGTTGCGTTTAAACCATGTAAGTTGTCGTTTTGCAAAACGTCTTGAGTTTTTTTTAATCTCTGAGATTGCAAAATCTAATGTCCATTCTCCTTTTAAATATTGAAATAGTTCTTTATAACCAACCGTATTTAATGCGTTTAAATGTTGTTTGTTTTTAAGTGATTTTACTTCATTAAGTAAACCTTCAGACATCATAATGTCTACCCTTTGGTTAATACGATTATAAATAATTTCACGGTCTGAAGTGAGTCCAACGGTAATAGTCTTAAATGGCCGCGAATCTTTATCTTGATTTAAAAATGAAGAATAGGGTTGTCCTGAACCTATACAAATTTCTAGAGCTCTAATAACCCGGTGTGGATTATCTAATGCTATGGTGTTATAAGATTTTGGATCGTGTTGTTTTAAAAGTTCTTGTAATCCTTCAAGGCCATCACGATCCAATTGTGCATTTAGAGCAATACGAATATTAGGATCTACTTTTGGAAAATTATCTAAACCTCTAGTTACTGCGTCTACATATAAACCAGAGCCGCCAACCATAATTACAGTGTTGTGAGTCTTAAATAAGGTATCTAAGGTGTTAAGTGCTTCCTTTTCAAATGTGCCTACATTATAAGAATCTTCAATAGACTTATGGTGTATAAAATGATGTGGTGCTTCAGATAATTCTTCAGCTGTAGGAGCAGCAGTTCCAATTTGCATTTCTTTAAAAAATTGTCTGGAATCTGCAGATAAAATTTCTGTATTAAAATGTTTTGCCAGTTTAATACTTAGCGTTGTTTTGCCAATTGCAGTAGGGCCAACTATAGAAATAAGGTAATGATTTGTATTCAAAAGTTTAAGAATTGTGCAGAGGTTCACCGCAATTATAACAATATTCTGCTCCGTCTCTATGATCGCTTTTTAAACAGTTAGAGCAAGATTGTGAATTTAAATTAATATTCTTTTTATTGTTTGTATGTGTAGGGATAGATTCTGGTTGTATAGGATTTCTAGTTTGATTACTATATTCTGCTGACACAATTCCTGTTGGAACTGCGATTATGCCATACCCTAATACCATAATTAAAGAAGCAATAAACTGCCCTAATGGAGTATTTGGAGCAATATCTCCAAATCCGACAGTAGTAAGTGTTACAATACACCAATATACACTTTTAGGAATGTTTGTAAATCCATTTTCCTCACCTTCAACCAAATACATGATAGTTCCTAAAATAACGGCTAAAATGATAACGGCGAAAAGGAATACAGATATTTTAGCGCGACTTGCTTTTAATGCCGTAACTAAGTTATTAGATGCGCCTAAAAAACGACCGAGTTTTAAAATTCTAAACACACGTAATAATCTTAAGGCTCTTAGGGCTACTAAGGCATGTGTACCTGCAAAAATTACAGATAAGTATTTAGGAGCTGTAGATAGTAAATCTATAATTCCATAAAAGCTAAAAATATATTTAAACGGTTTTTTTACGGTAATAATTCTAGCAATATATTCTATGGTGAAAATAATGGTAATGCCCCATTCCAAGGTGTTTAAAACATCATGATATTTGGCATCTATAGTTTTTACACTTTCTAGCATTACCAAAACAATACTTGCTATAATAATTACAAGCAATATAAGATCAAATAATTTACCAGCAGGAGTGTCTGCTTCGTAAATTATTTCATGCAAGTGATTTTTCCAGTTTTTTTTCTGATTGGATTGGCTCATAAACTCAAAAATAAGAAAACTATTTCTAAATCGAATTCAAAACAATTATTGAATTATTTTGAATGTTTACAAGTGTGCTAGCTAATAATTTTAAACCCTCGTAGTATTCCTGATCATATAAAGGTTTGTTGAGGGTGAATTTTAAATTAATGAGTATAAAATCTTCTGCCTGATTAACTTTATAATATAGACTACCTGCATTGTTAGGTAACGATAACATTGAGTTTTTTGGTAACTCTGCCACTGTAAAATTGTGCGTATTTAATTTTAGTATGTAGGTATATATATTTTTGTAACCAAAATCTATTGGGTAGGAGCGCTGTTGTAATGTAAAAGGATTTTTTTTAAAAAGTGTAAAGAGAATTGGGTTAATATAGTATGTTTTTTTTGTGACGCCTTCAGCTGTTTTGGTAATAGGCTCTAAACCTTGTTTTAAATGTAATGTTTCTTTAAAAATAAGATCATTCCTCTCTGGTGGTTCAACAGTATGTTCTAGAATATTAAATAAGGGATAGTTGTCCTGAAATGCTTTCTTGTATTGTGCCTGATGTCTATTAAAATCTCTTTTAGCATCTATGGCATAGTAACCAGTTTTATTAACACCAACTGTAGCTTCAAGCGAATCATTTTTAATATCTATTTCTAACCTATAAGCGAGTTGAGATATGTTTTTTACTTCTATATCTACCCATTTACTACCTTTTTTAAAATCTATTACTCTTCCATACCTATTTAAACATCTAAAAGGTAAACTACCAAAAGGTAAAGACGCTTCTGCTGCATCTAAGAAAAATGTTTCTGCTCCAATTTTAACTTGAACAATCAGGTAATTAAAGTCGGACATCACAGGATAAACTTTAGTAGCAAATCCATTATTTCGAGTAGAAATTAGCACTGGTTTAGCATCTATATTACAGTCTTCTAATAAACTATTTAATAATATATTTATGCTAGAAACATTTCCGGATTTGTTTTTTATAAGATCTTTTAAAGATACATCTGTAAATATTTTATAGTCCCCATTCCATGAATACTGATCTTGAATGTAAGCGTAAATGGCCTTGGCTTTTTTTAATTCGTCCTGTTCGTTAATAACTTTAGCAGATAAAAAATCTTTAGCTTTAATAGATTTTTTGATTTGCTGACCAATATCTTTATCTGTTTTTAATTCGTGATCTACGTTTTTCCATGTTTTTGTGATTTGATCTACACTACCATCAAAATGTTTAATTGTTTTCAATTCAAAATCTAAACGCGATATGTAATTAGATTTACTGGTCATATAATCTTCCTCAATAAAAGCCGGTAAATCTTTAATAACATATTTTGTAACGCCGCAATCTGCATAAGCTCCATTTGGACCTTCTAAGCAGTGGCCTTCAATTTTTGAATCATTTCTGAAAAATTTATAAGGACCAACTAATTTAATATTATAGTTGTAATTACCCGGAATACTGGTTACATATTCACTATAAAGTTTAGGGATATCTTCTTGAAAAATCCATTCGTGATATTTATAAACATACGGCGAAGATAACTCGTAGCTATACGTTATTACACTTCCTTCTTGAATATTTGGTAGCGTAAACTTAACCGTAGTATGGTTTTCTGTGTTTTTTTCATAAAAAATATCGTCAGGATTTAACCTTGTAACAGAAATCGCTCCGTTATTAGAATTATATGTTTTAGCCGTTATGTTTTTTATGGATTCTTTTTTACTCTTATCATTGTATAATGGCACTTTTACTGTGGCATATTTAAAACCATTTCGATTTAAAATTTTTACTTTTTTTTGGTATTTGGTTTTAAGTAAATAATCGTCATTATCAATATAGCTTTTACCGTATTCGTAAATCACTAGCGCATTTGCTGTATCATCTTTTAAAAATGTAGTAGTATTTATATCTTTTGGGCTAACCTCAAAATCTTCACTGCTATAAGTTTGAGCAGATATAGAAATGGTTGATAAAAGGAGTAGGTTAATTAATAGCGTTTTCATTGGGTTATTGGGTGAGTTCTATTGTTTTTAAGTTTTTATGACTCCGTAAATAACTTTGTATAATATGCTGTGCATCTCTATTGTTCTCCATTTTGGTTATAATGGATTCTAACACTTTAATATTATGTATTTGATAGTTTAAATTAAAGAAACCTAAGCCTTCAAACTGACCGTCTTTAATGTAAACAGCACTACGTTCTTCTATTGTTCTGCCACGATCTAAAATAAGCATGTTTTTATGTGCATAACTATTTTTGTCTAATAATTCTTGGACACGTATATTATAATCTTGTACGGGTTCTTCGTTAACACAAG
Source organism: Formosa sediminum (assembly GCF_007197735.1). GTDB lineage: Bacteria > Bacteroidota > Bacteroidia > Flavobacteriales > Flavobacteriaceae > Formosa > Formosa sediminum. Next base: position 3,905,948 of record NZ_CP041637.1, on the reverse strand, counting down.
AGCCATTGCAGGTTTTAATATTGTGGTTAAAACAAGGTTTATCAGGGATGTTTGTTTCTAAACCTGTAAGCTGTAAGCATAATTTATAAGTATCTACGGCACGTTCTAAAAAATGTACTGCACTTTGTTTATTACTGAAAGTTGTAATAGGGTGTTTACGTCCATCTGCAATATCAATTTTTAAATTTATATAACCGTGTTTGTCTTTAAATGCGTAAAGAGCATGAGTAAAATGTGTGCGTTTTCTAGAGCGATTGTAAATAGGTTTTACACGTTTAATTTCTTCACTTTCTTTTAATAAAGCAATTAATTCACTTCCTGTCTCTTCAAAAGTTACTGCGGTTACATGAAGTTGAATTTTTTTTGATTTGGTATTAGTTGCAGTGAAATGTTGATTTACACGGCGTTTAATGTTTCGGCTTTTCCCAATGTAAATTATGTCGCCCCCTTCTTTATGTATGTAATATACACCAGTTACTGTAGGCAGTGTCTCAACAATATCAATAAGTTTACTGTCTAGTTTTTTTGGATTTACAGCATCTTTTACAGAAGATTGAATAATATGTTTACTGGTATCTTTAGCTTGAAGCAGTTTAAATAATTTTACTGTAGCCAAAGCATCTCCATTTGCACGATGCCTATCGGTTACAGGAATGCCTAAAGATCTTACTAATTTCCCTAAGCTATAAGAGGGTTGATCTGGAATTAAATCTTTTGATAATTCTACAGTACAAAGGGTTTGGCGCTTATAATCGTAACCTAGACGTTTAAACTCTGTACGTAATATGCGATAATCAAATTCAGAATTGTGAGCAACAATTATACAATCTTGGGTGATTTCAATAATGCGCTTAGCTACCTCGTAAAATTTGGGTGCATTTTTAAGCATGTTACTGTTTATACCTGTTAGTTTAACTACAAAAGGCTGTATGTCTCGTTCTGGATTTATTAAAGATATAAATTGATCTACAACAGTATGACCATCGTATTTATAGATTGCTATTTCTGTAATGCCTTCTTCATTAAACTTACCACCAGTGGTTTCTATGTCTAAAATTGCGTAAATAATATCTGCTTAAAAATTAATAATTCCGAACCCCAAAAATACTACTTCCTATGCGTACCATTGTACTACCACAAGTAATAGCCATTTGATAATCGCCACTCATTCCCATAGATATAGTTTTAAATTGAGTAGGATGTTTATGGTGTGTTTTTAAAGTATTAAATATAGTTTTTAATTGGGTAAATTCACTTTTTATTTGAGATTCATTCTCAGTAAAAGTTGCCATACCCATAACACCAACAATATTTACATGCTTTAGTTGCGTAAAGTCATTTGATTTTAAAATTTGTAAAGCTTCCGCTTCTGTCATTCCAAATTTAGAGTCTTCTTCAGCAATCTTTATTTGTAACAAACAATCTATTATTCGATTGTGTTTAGCTGCTTGTTTATTTATTTCTTTTAATAATTTTTCATTTTCAACACCATGAATTAAGCTTACAAATCCAGCCATATATTTCACTTTATTGCGTTGTACATGACCAATCATATGCCATTCTATATCTTTAGGAAGCATGTCATGTTTTTCGACCATTTCCTGAATTTTGTTTTCTCCAAAAATACGTTGTCCTGCATTGTAAGCTTCTTGTAAATCGCTAACAGGTTTGGTTTTTGAAACGGCAACTAATGTTACATGTTCAGGTAATGTTTGTTTTATTTGATTTAAATTTTGTTGAATAGACATGATAACTTATTATACTTTAAAAGAATTGTGTAGGTTGAAAGTGAGGTTATTTTAAAAATTGATTTGCGACTTGTTCTGCCTTTTTAGATGAAGAATAATCATAAAATCCTTCACCAGATTTTATGCCTAATTTTCCTGCTCTTACCATATTAATCAGAAGTGGGCATGGGGCATATTTTGGGTTTTTAAAACCATCGTACATCACGTTTAAAATAGATAAACATACATCTAATCCAATAAAATCTGCTAATTGTAATGGCCCCATTGGATGTGCCATTCCTAACTTCATTACGGTATCAATCTCATTCACTCCTGCCACACCGTTATACAAGGTTTCGATAGCTTCATTTAGCATGGGCATTAAAATCCTGTTGGCTACAAAACCAGGATAATCATTAACTTCAACAGGATCTTTTCCTAAAGTTCTTGAAAGCTCCATGATTGTTTTGGTAACAGCGTTAGAGGTGTTGTAACCTCGGATCACTTCTACCAATTTCATGATGGGAACAGGATTCATAAAATGCATACCAATTACACGTTCGGGATGTTCTGTTACCGCTGCAATTTGTGTAATTGAAATAGATGAGGTATTGGTTGCTAAAATTGTATCTTCAGCACTAATGTTACTTAGCTGTTTAAAAATTTTAAGTTTTAAATCAGTTTGTTCTGTGGCGGCTTCAACTACTAAATCAGCCTCTTTTGCACCTTCTGAAATATCTGTATAAAGCGCTATTAAATTTAAAGTGTTAGCTTTTTGAGTTTCAGTAATAACAGATTTAGCTATTAAACGGTCAAGATTTTTTTCAATAGTAGTTAAACCTTTATCTAAGGCGATTTCGTTAACATCTATTAAATTAACATGAAAGCCACTTTGGGCAAATGTATGTGCAATACCATTTCCCATGGTTCCAGCACCTATTACAGCAATGTGTTTCATGATAGTTTAAATATTAAACGTACAAAAAAATGAACGTTAAGTTAACAAAGTAAAATTTTAAAACTGATCTATAATCATATTTGCAACACGTAAAGCTTCTGTACCGTCGTGTAAAGTGACTACAGGTTTAGTGTTGTTATTAATTGCATCAGCAAAAGTTTCTAGCTCATCTAAGATGGCATTGTTACTTTCAACGTCAGGGTTAGCAAAATAGATTTGTTTTTTTACACCTTCAGCATTTTGTAAAATCATATCAAAATCTCCTGGTTCTTCAGGGGCATCTTTCATTTTTACAACCTCACATTTCTTTTCAAGAAAATCTACAGAGATGTATGCATCACGCTGAAAAAAACGTGTTTTACGCATATTTTTTAATGAAATTCTGCTTGCCGTAAGGTTGGCAACACAGCCATTTTCAAATTCAATTCTTGCGTTTGCAATATCTGGAGTTTCACTAATTACAGATACACCACTTGCGCTAATATGTTTTACTTTAGACTGTACAACACTTAAAATAACATCAATATCGTGAATCATTAAATCTAACACCACAGGGACATCTGTACCTCTAGGATTAAATTCTGCTAATCTGTGAGCTTCAATAAACATGGGTTTATCTAAGGCTTCTTTAATAGCCGTAAATGCAGGGTTAAATCGTTCTACGTGCCCAACTTGTCCTTTTACATTATGTTTTGCAACAAGGGTACGTAAAGATTCGGCTTCTTCAACAGTATTAGTTATTGGTTTTTCAATAAAAATATGTTTGTTTTTAGAGATGGCTAATGTTGCACATTTATAGTGAGATAATGTAGGTGTTACAATATCTACAACATCTACTGCATTTATTAAATCTTCAATAGTTTCAAAAAATTTATAACCAAATTCAGCTTCAACTTTTTTAGCATTATTAACATCGGGATCGTAAAAACCTACGAGTTGGTATTTTTCAGATTGATTAAGTAGTCTTAAATGAATTTTTCCGAGGTGACCAGCACCAAGCACTCCAGCTTTTAACATTCTTAAAGGGTTTTAAACAAAAATAAGATTTTATGATTTTAAAGTGCCAATTAAAATTTAAAAATTTAATAAAAGATTTACTTTTGCAAAACTTATAAAACTACTCAACTTATATAATACAGATCCCCTTGAACGATACTTTTAAACATAAAGGATTAAGACAACAACTAGTAAACATATTAATTAACAAAGGTATTACAGATGCAACTGTACTTAAAACTATTGGGCATATCCCTAGACATTTGTTTATGGATTCCAGTTTTTTAGATCATGCTTATCAGGATAAAGCATTTCCTATTGCAGCAGATCAAACAATTTCTCAGCCTTATACCGTAGCTTTTCAAACCGAATTATTAAAAGTAACTCCTGAATCTAAAATTTTAGAAATAGGAACGGGGAGTGGATATCAAACTGCTGTTTTATGCGAAATGGGAGCTAAAGTTTTTAGTATAGAACGCCAATTAGAGTTATTTAAGAAAACAAGTAAGTTTCTTCCAAAATTAGGTTATAGACCACGAAAGTTAATTTTTGGAGACGGGTATAAAGGCATGCCAGAGGAAGCACCTTTTGACGGTATTATTGTAACGGCAGGTGCGCCTTTTGTACCAACCCCTTTGCTAAGCCAGTTAAAAATTGGAGGCCGTTTGGTTATTCCTGTTGGCGATACTGTACAAACGATGACTCTTTTTGTAAGAAAAGGTCTAAAAGAATTTGAAAAACATGAGTTTGGAGAATTTCGTTTTGTACCGCTTTTAGAAGATAAAAATTAATTGTCGTTATCTTGTGGTAAAAATTCTGCAGGAATAGGTTTCTCTTTAGTTTCGTTGGTCCACAATAAATTAATAATGTACCATCTTGTACCATCAAATAAGAGTTGAATGCTATTTACTCCTCTCATAAATGGCTTTTTATCATTTTCAGAATGAAAAGCTTCAAACGTACTAAACACTTGGGTTATATCGCCATAGGTATGTACAATACGGTGTATTTCTTTTTCGTAGAATCCGTTTTTTAACATCCATGATTTAGACGATTTTACATACTCTTCAGGTGTCATATATTTGGCTTGTAATTTGCCTTCATAATCGACACCTGTAGTTATTAATTTTGCATCGTCTTTAAATAAAAATTTAAACAAATCCCAGTCTCTTTTTTCTTTTTTACCACCAGAAACAGATAAATACAAGGTTCCTAAAGTGGTCTCTAATGACGCCACTAAAGGTTTGTAATCTGTTTTCTGTATTTCTACTTCTTTGTTTTTTTGAGCAAATACAGAAGCTGGTATAGCTAGACTTAAACTTAAGATTAATAAAAACTGTTTCATTTTAAAAGCATGTTAAAGGCTAATGGGTGCCATCCATTTGTTACGTAAATTTAATTGTGTAGTAGTTGGTGATTCATTTAAAGAAAATGTGTTGGTCTCGGGATTGTAAGTTATACCAATTTTATTGTAATACTCCTGTAACGGTAATGGGTTTGCATGTACAATATATTGGTCTATAATAGTTTGAATTTCTGGGTAGGTTTTCTTAACAAAAGTATCAAAAAACGTGGCATCATTGAATGGTTTGTCAGGTCCGTATTCTTTTGCTAAATCATTAATTACATCTATGTATCCGCGTTTACCGTTAGATAGTTCTAATAATTTTATATCTATAAGGCCCGCTACCAGTGCACCTCGCATGTAAATATTTCCATATTGCTTGTTTCCAGCTTTGGTGTAAGAGGTTAATGATAGTTGTTCTAAACTTACTTTAGGGTCGAAATATTTAGAATCGACCATAATTTTTCTAGACAATGTTTTAAAGTAATCATTAGTAGATTTTAATCCTGAACGGAATAACATCATATGTGAAGCCCATTCTGTAGTTCCTTCGTATAACCATAAGTGTCTTGATGGTACGGGTGTAATAAAATTAAACTGATCTACAATTTCACTATGAATATTTAAAGGTGTTACAACATGAAAAAATTCGTGAGCAGCAACTTCTAGAATCTGTTGTTCTACATTTTCCCATTTGTCTTCTCTGTAAATATATTCTGAACTGTAAGAATGTTCCCAAGCCCCATTTGTTTTATCTTCAAAATGAAATAAAAAGGTATAATTTTTTACAGGTAAACCATTTAAAAATCCGCTAGCAGATAATAACATGTTTTCCATAGATTTTAATACCTGATTGGAAGTGATTAAACCTGTTTTAGAATATGTATAAATATCTACTTTTGTACCTTGAACATCCATAGATGCTTTGGTAAGATTTCCTAATAAGATAGGCGAATCTACTACTTTATCATAATCTTCTGCTACATATAATCCTTTGCTGTTTTGAGATAAAGGTGTACCTACAGACCAAGTGTCTGGATAGTTTAATTTAATGGTGATAGGAGTATTTTGTTTGTCTTTAAAGTAACCAAAAACCGCTTGACCGTTAATTAAAGTATGATCGTTTTCTAGAGATGTACCACACATTAAATAAATTTGGTTTTCAGAAACAGGGGTGTCCCATGTTTCAGAAATCTGATATTCAATTTTGGTGATTTTTTCTGGTGATGTAAGTTGAAATTGATTGGTAGAAATCTGTTGGGTATCTAATTCATTTCCGTTTTTATCAAAAGCTTTAAATGCTTTTACATAACGGCCTATATCCATAACTTGATAAGTGCCAGGAGCAGTTGATGCAAATTGATATATGGTATTATGCTTTGTTAATGTTGGAGGTATAACCGTAACTTTATACGTGTCGTTAGATCGGTCTAAAAGATTAATTTCAAACTGAACAGGATCAAAATTAGGTGTTTCTGTAATTGCGGTTTTAGAGTTTCCGCAGGAATACAAAATGAATGTAAATGATAAAATTAAAATTCTAAAAACAGAGGTCATGGTTACGAGGTAATAAAATAAAGTTGAAAAATGATTATTTGTAAATTTTCTTTACACGATCTAAATTACGTTTGTTGTCACGATCTTTAATCGTTTCTCGTTTATCGTATAATTTTTTACCTCTTGCTAAAGCAATGTTAAGCTTAGCATAGCCATTATCGTTTATAAAAAGCTTTAAGGGGACAATTGTTAAACCACTGTTTTTAACTTCCTTTTCAAGCTTTTTTAGCTCGCGTTTATTTAAAAGCAATTTACGTTCAGCTTTAGGTTTGTGGTTGTAATAATTTCCGTATTTGTATTCTTCAACTGTCATGTTTATAACAAACAATTCACCTTGTTCGTTAAATTCACAAAAACTTTCAGCTATAGATGCTTTACTACTTCTAATCGATTTAATTTCGGTTCCAGAAAGCACAATACCCGCTGTATATTTATCTAAGATTTCGTATAAAAAACGAGCTTTCTTATTTTGTATGTTTATTTTATTTTGCATAGATGTCAAAGGTAAATAATAAAATATAAATTTTAATATGCTAAGGCTCTAATAACTATATTTTCTAATTAATAATAGATAATATTAATTAAAGGGTTATTAAGTGTTTTGTTAAAAACACATCCATTTTATAGCGATTTCATATTAATAAAAAGAAAGCAATAAAAGGGGGTAAAAGCGCTATAATAATTCTCGATTCAGTTAATGAAAATGTTAATTTATTAATAGATTTGCCTTGTTGATAATCAAATTATATAATTACAAATTATGAAAAAATTCACAGTATTATTTGCATTTGCCTTGATTTTTAGTGTTGCAAATGTTTTTGGACAAGCAAGAGAAGAGTTAAATTTTGGCCTTGTAGGTGTAAACTATGAAATTCCTGTACACGAAAATGTTACAATTGCTCCAGGAATAGGTACAGACTTTGATTTAGATTGGATTACTTTAGGTGTTAAAGCAAACTATTATTTTGATGAAATTTTTGGAATTACTGATGATGCATGGGATGTTTATGGAGGTGCCAATGCAGGTTATGCAATTTATACAGGAGATAATGATTTAGATGATAGTAGCCTAGATTTAGGTTTGCAAGTAGGAGGAAGATGGTTTTGGAATGATAAATGGGGTATTTATGCAGAGTTTTCAGGAGGTATAAATACTGTTATGCCAGCTATAGGTGTAACTATGAAGCTATAAGAGTACAATTTAAAAAGTAAAAAAAGCATTTTGAAGTCATTTCAAAATGCTTTTTTTTTGCTCAATTTGAAATAGGTATTATAAAAAAAAGCAATGCCATCATATTTCAGATACACATTGCTTTTGATTACTAACCAACCTACTCTTAAAACGGAGCGAGGTTTGTTATATTATGTGCAAAGCTGCTTTTTAACATAACTTTAATTATTCTTGAGCAATTAAACTATCTTGATTTCTAAAAACCAAAGTATCATCAAAATTGTCAAGTAAGATAATACTATCTGTAGTTACTTTCCCCGCTAATATTTCTTTACTCAATTCGTTTAAAACTTCTTTTTGTATTACACGCTTAACGGGTCTAGCACCGTATTCTGGGTTATAACCTTTTTTAGCCAAATAGCTTATAGCTTCTGGAGTTGCATCAAACGTTATACCTTGTTGAGCAATCATTTTTGAAACACTTTTAAGTTGTAATTCTACAATTTCATTTATGTTTTCTTGACTTAAAGGTGTAAACATTATAGTGTCGTCTATCCTGTTTAAAAACTCTGGTCTTACAGATTGCTTTAAAACGGCTAAGACATCTAGTTTTGCTGTTTCAATGGCACTTTCAATATCTTTAGTTGCTTCAAACCGTTCTTGAATAATTTGACTACCCATATTAGAAGTCATAATTATAATTGTGTTTTTAAAATCGGCTACACGTCCTTTATTATCTGTTAAGCGTCCTTCGTCTAACACTTGTAATAAAATATTAAACGTATCTGGGTGTGCTTTTTCAATTTCATCTAAGAGCACTACAGAATATGGTTTTCTACGTACAGCTTCTGTTAATTGTCCGCCTTCATCGTAACCTACATATCCTGGAGGTGCACCAACTAATCTGCTTACAGCGTGACGTTCTTGGTACTCACTCATATCTATACGCGTCATTGCATTTTCATCATCAAATAAATACTCAGCGAGGGCTTTAGCTAATTCTGTTTTCCCAACTCCTGTTGTTCCTAGAAATAAGAAGGTTCCGATAGGTTTTTGCGGATTTTGTAAACCTGCACGGCTACGTCTTACTGCGTCACTTACTGCTGTTATAGCTTCTTCTTGACCTACAACACGTTTATGTAATTCGTCTTCTAAACGTAATAGTTTTTCGCGTTCACTTTGTAGCATTTTAGTTACTGGAATTCCCGTCCATTTGGCTACAACTTCAGCAATATCATCGTATGTAACTTCCTCTTTTATTAAAGAACTTTCTGATTTATTTTTATTTAATTCGTTTTGAAGAGCATCTAAGCGTTCTTGAGCGGTTTTAATTTTACCATATCTAATTTCGGCTACTTTACCGTAATCGCCTTCACGTTCTGCACGTTCAGCTTCAAGTTTAAAGTTTTCAATATCAGATTTAGCGGCTTGAATATTATCTACAACTTCTTTTTCGCTTTTCCATTTTGCATTTATCTCGTTGCGTTCTTCTTTTAGATTTGCTAAGTCCGATTTTAAACTTTTAAGTTTTACTTCGTCTTTTTCACGTTTTATAGCCTCAATTTCAATTTCTAACTGCATTACTTTTCTGTCTAAGACATCAAGTTCTTCAGGTTTAGAGTTAATTTCCATACGCAATTTAGAGGCAGCTTCATCCATTAAATCAATTGCCTTATCTGGTAAAAAACGATTGGTTATGTAGCGTTCAGATAATTCTACTGCACCAATAATAGCTTCATCTTTAATACGTACTTTATGGTGTGTTTCGTATTTTTCTTTTATTCCTCGTAATATAGAAATTGCACTTTCAGTATCGGGCTCATTAACTATTACTTTTTGGAAACGACGTTCTAGCGCTTTATCTTTTTCAAAATATTTTTGATATTCGTCTAACGTTGTGGCTCCAATAGCTCTAAGTTCGCCACGTGCTAAAGCTGGTTTTAAAATATTAGCAGCATCCATCGCACCTTGTCCGCCACCAGCACCAACTAGAGTATGTATTTCGTCTATAAATAATACAATATCTCCTTCGCTGGTTGTAACTTCTTTTACTACGGCTTTTAAACGTTCTTCAAATTCACCTTTATATTTAGCACCTGCAATAAGTGCACCCATATCTAAAGCGAAAATTTGTTTGTCTTTTAAATTTTCAGGGACATCTCCATCTACAATTCTATGTGCTAAGCCTTCTGCAATAGCAGTTTTACCAGTACCAGGCTCTCCAACTAAAATGGGATTGTTTTTTGTACGTCTGGATAAGATTTGTAAAATTCTACGAATTTCTTCATCACGTCCAATTACAGGATCCAGTTTTCCGGTTTTTGCTAATTCATTTAAATTTTTAGCATATTTATTAAGAGCGTTATAGGTTTCTTCTTGACTTTGAGAGGTAACTCGATCGCCTTTTCTTAATTCTTCAATTGCAGCAATAAGTCCTTTTTCAGTAACACCTTGATCTTTTAGCATTTGTGAAATCTTGCTTTTTGATTTAAAAATTGCTACGATTAAGTGTTCTACAGAAACATACTCATCATTCATTTTTTTAGCAATACTAGAGGCTTCATTTAAAGCTGTACCTAATTCTCGAGAGGCCATTATCTCGGCACCAGAAACTTTAGGAAAACTTTCAATTTGCTTATCTACAGCTTGCTTTAAAATATTGATATTTACATTCAGTTTTTTTAGAATAAACGGTAACACATTTTCATCTACCTCAGAGATAGCTTTAAAAACATGTTCGTTCTCTAAACTTTGTTGGCCATTTTCTTGTGCAATTTGTTGAGCACGTTGTATGGCTTCTTGAGATTTTATTGTATAATTGTTAAAGTTCATTGTATTTATGTTTTTCAATGAATAATCAATTTTCCTACCATTTAATATAGGAAGACAAAATGTCTGTTTTGAATAGGTAAAAGCTGACGATTTGTCTTTGTTGTTGCGAGTGGTAAGACTTAAAATTAATGAAAATATGGGATTTTTTGATAAAATATTTAGTAATAATTCTTCAGAACAGAGTGAAAAACCATCTTTACCGTGGAAGGCTTTAGTTTCAGAAAGTCAGGTAGATAGTATTGTAGAGGCTTCAAAAAGTAATACGCAACTTATATTTAAACATTCAACACGTTGTGGTATTAGTAGAATGGTTCTTAGTCAGTTTGAAAAAGCTTATAATCCAGATTTAAATATAGATATGTATTTTTTGGATTTGTTACAACATCGGGAGTTGTCGCGAGCCGTTGCAGATACGTTAAATGTGTATCATGAGTCTCCACAACTTATAATAATAAAAAATGGAGTTGTTGTAAAACATGCATCTCATGGAGAAATAAATACAGTAGATTTGTCTGGATACTAAATAAAAAAAATCCGCTTGAAAGCTCTGCTTCAAGCGGATTTTTTAAAAGTATTTAAATTCTAAATTAAATACTTAATGAAGTAAATAATTCTTTTAGTTTAGAGTCTGATGGTCTTGGAGCGCTAGGGTCTACAACATTTCCTTCAGGGTCAATTAATATAAATCTAGGAATACCGTTAACCTTATAGTCTCTTACAAATTTAGATTGCCATCCTTCAGGAGACATTACTTGTACACCACCAAGAGCTTGATCTTTAACCATTGCTAACCAGTCTTCTTTTGCTTTGTCCCAAGAGCCTCCATGTGTTTTGTCATCATCCACAGAAAGGCTTACAAAGGTAATATTCTTATCATGATATTCTTCTTCTAACGCTTTTAAAGAAGGGATTTCTGCTTTACATGGTGCACACCATGTTGCCCAAACATCAATATATACATATTTGCCTTTTAAACTTTCTAAAGATGTTGTAGAGCCGTCTGCATTTGTGTAATCTACAAATAGAGGAGAGGGTTTTCCTGTCATCTCTTGCTTAAGCATAATGTTGTTAGCATAGTATTTTTTTGTACCTTCTAGCATAGGCTTTAAATTTTTTGAAGCCATAACGGTAATGGTAGAATCTATACTAGGTTTGGAGTTGTAAAACCCAGAGAGTTCTTTTTCAATATCATTAAACTTAGAATCTAATGTTTCTAAATCCATAGAAGAAAAATCTTGAGTTAATAGCTTTTCTTCAACTAAGGATTTTTCTGCTAAAAAGTTGTTGTTTTCAGCTCCTTCTCCAGTATAAGTAATGGTTTCATCAAAAGCATTAGTGTCTAACGAAAGTTTTAAATCGTAACCATTTTTAAGAAATACGTTTGTTGATTCTTTGCCGTCATACAGGTTATATAAACCAGCTTCTATTTTTAAAGTATCGCTAAAAGTTCCATTTTCGCTAACCTGAATGGTCTTGCTATAAGTACGGGTTCTGACAATTAGAGAATCACTATTTTTATTTTTAATTGTACCAGAAAGTGTAGCATAATCTTTTTTTGGAGCTTCTTGACAAGCAAAAATGGTAAGAGCACCAATAGCAATAAATATTTTTTTCATAATAGGTTTTTTTAAGTATCAAAAATAATAGAATCGAGTAATAATTAATTATAAAAAGGAGTAAATGTTTAAGCTTTACGATATAAAATTGTAAAAAAAAGCCCGATAATAAAATTATCGGGCTTTTAAGTATTAAAATTGTTATGATTCTGTAGGTTTTTCTTGTTTTTCAATGGTAATTATTAATTCTTGACTAGATTCGTCCAGATCCATTAAAATGACATCGCCTTCATGAATTTTAGAAGTAATAATTTCTTCTGCTAAGGCGTCTTCTACATATTTTTGAATAGCGCGTTTTAGCGGACGTGCACCATATTGTTTATCAAATCCTTTTTCGGCTATAAAACTTGTGGCTTTTTCGCTTAATTTTAAATCGTAACCTAGATCTTTAATGCGTAATAAAAGTTTGTCTAATTCTATTTTTATAATACTATTAAGATCACTCTTCTCTAATGTATTAAATACAATAACATCATCTATTCTATTTAAGAATTCTGGAGCAAAGGCCTTCTTTAGAGCGCTTTCGATAACACTTCTTGTATTGGCGTCTTCTTGAGCTTTTTGAGAAGCTGTGCCAAAACCAATACCTGTACCAAAATCTTTTAATTTACGAGCACCAATATTGGATGTCATGATAATGATGGTATTTCTAAAATCGATTTTACGCCCCAAACTATCTGTTAAGAACCCATCGTCTAGTACTTGTAACATCATATTAAAGACATCTGGATGCGCTTTTTCAATTTCATCTAAAAGGACAACAGCATAAGGCTTCCGTCTTATTTTTTCTGTTAACTGACCACCTTCTTCATAACCAACGTATCCAGGAGGCGCTCCCACTAATCTAGAAATGGCGAATTTTTCCATATACTCACTCATATCTATTCTAACTAAAGCATCTTCACTATCAAATAATTGTTTAGCTAATACTTTGGCTAATTGTGTTTTACCAACTCCTGTTTGCCCTAAAAAGATAAATGAACCGATAGGTTTATTAGGGTCTTTTAATCCGGCACGATTACGCTGAATGGCTTTTACAACTTTTGAAACGGCATCATCTTGACCTATAACTTTTCCTTTAATAAGTTCAGGTAATACGGCTAATTTATTACTCTCTGTTTGTGCAATTCGGTTAACCGGAATTCCAGTCATCATTGAAACTACATCAGCTACATTTTCTTCGGTAACTAGTTCGCGATGTTGCTTAGTGTCTTCTTCCCATTTTTCTTGTGCAAGAGCCAATTCTTTTTCAAGACGTTTTTCGTCGTCTCTTAATTTGGCAGCCTCTTCGTATTTCTGTTTTTTAACTACAGATGTTTTTGTTTCTCTAACTTGTTCCAATTCAGTTTCAAGTTCTAGAATTTGTTTAGGTACATTAATGTTGGTAATGTGTACTCGAGATCCTGCTTCGTCTAAAGCATCTATAGCTTTGTCTGGTAAAAACCGATCTGTCATATAACGACTTGTTAATTTAACACAAGCTTCGATAGCTTCTGGTGTATAATTTACATTATGATGACTTTCGTATTTATCTTTAATATTGTTTAATATCTCTATAGTTTCTTCAACAGTAGTAGGTTCAACAATAACCTTTTGGAAACGGCGTTCAAGTGCACCATCTTTTTCAATATATTGTCTGTATTCATCTAAAGTTGTCGCACCTACACATTGAATTTCTCCACGAGCTAATGCAGGTTTAAACATATTAGAAGCATCTAGGCTACCTGTTGCTCCGCCGGCACCGACTATGGTATGAATTTCATCAATGAAAAGAATAATATCGTCATTTTTTTCAAGTTCATTCATAACCGCTTTCATGCGCTCTTCAAATTGTCCGCGGTATTTAGTCCCAGCAACTAAACTTGCTAAATCTAGAGTTACAACACGTTTGTTAAACAGGATTCTAGAAACTTTACGTTTTACAATTCTGTTTGCTAAACCTTCAGCAATAGCAGATTTTCCTACTCCAGGTTCTCCAATAAGAAGGGGATTGTTTTTTTTACGTCTGCTTAAAATTTGAGACACACGTTCAATCTCTTTTTCACGACCAACAACGGGGTCTAGTTTGCCTTCTTCGGCCATAGCTGTTAAATCGCGACCAAAATTATCTAAAACTGGAGTTTTAGATTTTTTATTTGTTTTACCTGTTGGTGTATTGAACAAATTATCTTTAGTAGCGTCGTCTTCGCTTGGGCTGTCGTCTTGGAACGATTCAGCTTTAGGCTCTATATAATTATCATCGTTTGTAATCATAAATTTAAATTGTTCTTTAACGTTATCATAATCTACTCTAAGCTTGTTTAAAAGCTTAGTTGTAGGGTCGTTTTCATTCCTTAAAATACATAGCAGTAAGTGTGCTGTATTTATAGAATTACTTTGAAATAGTTTGGCTTCTAAAAACGTAGTTTTTAAAGCACGTTCTGCTTGCCTTGTAAGATGCAAGTTCTTTTTTTCGTTAGAAATTGCGGTTAACGTAGGGTTTGCAGGGCTTAATATTTCAACCTTTCGCCTTAAATGATTTAAGTCTATATCTAAGGCGTTCAAAATATTTATTGCTTTTCCGTTTCCGTCTCTTAAAAGTCCAAGCATAAGATGTTCTGTACCTATAAAGTCGTGTCCTAAACGTAGGGCTTCTTCTTTACTGTATGCTATAACATCTTTTACTCTTGGTGAAAAATTATCATCCATATATTAAATCCTTTCTGCATTAAAATTACTAAAACATATTACCAAAGACAAAAAGTATACCTTAAATTATATGATTTATGCTAATAGAAAAAAAATCTTTGTATAATCAAAATATTTGATGTCTTACTTATTAACTAATCCCGCTGTACGAATTGTTAATAAAAACGCTTAAAAACACTGTTAAAACGCCTGTAATTACTCGCGAAATGGTTATATTAGCGCGATTTGAAACACACAAGATAACTAAATTATTTTTATAGATGGCAGAAGGAGAAAAGCTTATTCCAATTAATATTGAGGACGAAATGAAAACGGCCTACATTGATTACTCAATGTCAGTCATAGTGTCACGTGCACTTCCCGATGTTAGAGATGGTTTAAAACCCGTACACAGACGTGTTTTATATGGAATGTACGAATTGGGAGTACGAGCAACTGGAGCGCATAAAAAGTCAGCAAGAATTGTTGGTGAAGTTTTAGGAAAGTATCACCCACACGGAGATACATCGGTTTACGACGCTATGGTGCGTATGGCTCAAGAATGGAGTTTACGTTATATGTTAGTTGACGGACAAGGTAACTTTGGTTCTATAGATGGAGATAGCCCTGCAGCAATGCGTTATACAGAAGCTCGTATGCGCAAGATTTCAGAAGACATGTTGGCAGATATCGATAAAGAAACTGTAGACCATAAATTAAATTTTGATGATACCCTACAAGAACCTACAGTGTTACCAACACGTATCCCAGGTTTATTAATTAATGGAGCTTCGGGTATTGCAGTAGGTATGGCTACAAATATGCCACCACACAACTTGAGCGAAGTGGTTGATGGTACTATAGCATATATTGAAAATAAAGATATAGAAATTGACGAGCTTATTAAACATATTAAAGCTCCAGATTTTCCTACAGGAGGTACAATTTATGGCTATGATGGTGTAAAAGAAGCATTCCATACTGGTCGTGGACGTATTGTTATGCGTGCAAAAGCAAATATTGAAGAGGTTCATGGACGTGAATGTATTATCGTTACAGAAATTCCGTACCAAGTCAATAAGGCTGAAATGATAAAAAAGACAGCCGATTTAGTAAATGAAAAGAAATTGGACGGTATTTCTACCATTAGAGATGAATCTGATAGAAATGGTATGCGTATTGTTTACGTACTAAAACGTGATGCAATTCCTAATATCGTTTTAAATAAATTATTTAAGTATACACAATTACAGACCTCTTTTAGTGTAAATAATATTGCATTGGTTAATGGACGTCCAGAATTATTAAACTTAAAAGATTTAATTCATCATTTTGTTGAGCACAGACATGAGGTTGTTGTAAGACGTACTACATACGAATTACGTAAAGCTGAAGAACGTGCACACATATTAGAAGGATTAATTATTGCTTCAGATAATATTGATGAGGTGATACAAATTATTCGTAGTTCTTCTAATGCAGATGAAGCACGAGCACGTTTAATTGAACGTTTTGAATTATCTGAAATACAAGCGAAGGCTATAGTTGAAATGCGTTTGCGTCAACTTACAGGACTAGAGCAAGATAAATTACGTTCAGAGTATGACGATATCATGAAAACTATCGAAGATTTAAAAGATATCTTAGATAAAAAGGAGCGTCGTATGGAAATTATTAAAGACGAGCTTCAAGTAGTTAAAGAAAAGTATGGTGACGAACGTCGTTCTATAATTGAATATGCAGGGGGAGATTTAAGTATCGAAGATATGATTCCAGATGAGCAAGTAGTAATTACTATTTCTCATGCAGGTTATATTAAGCGTACATCACTTCACGAATATAAAACTCAACATAGAGGAGGTGTAGGACAAAAAGCTTCTACCACACGAAACGAAGATTTCTTAGAACATTTATTTGTTGGAACCAATCACCAATATATGTTGTTCTTTACTCAAAAAGGAAAATGTTTTTGGATGCGAGTTTACGAAATACCAGAAGGAAGTAAAACGTCTAAAGGTAGAGCCATCCAGAATTTAATAAATATTGAGCAAGACGATAAAGTAATGGCATTTATATGTACTCAAGATCTTAAAGATGAAGATTACATTAACAGTCATTACGTAATCATGGCTACCAAAAATGGTCAGGTTAAAAAAACAGCATTAGAACAATACTCTCGTCCTAGAACAAACGGTATTAATGCCATTACAATTAAGGAAGACGATGTGCTTTTAGAAGCAAAATTAACTACCGGAACAAGTCAAGTGATGTTAGCTTTAAAATCTGGTAAAGCTATTCGTTTTGAAGAAGCCAAAACAAGACCAATGGGTAGAGGGGCTTCTGGAGTACGTGGAATTACCTTGGCTCAAGCAGACGATGAAGTAATTGGCATGATTACTGTAGAGAATCCACAAGAAGAATCTGTATTAGTGGTATCTGAAAATGGATATGGTAAACGTACTTATATTGACGATCCAGAAGATGGAGAGCCAGTATACAGAATTACCAACCGTGGAGGAAAAGGTGTAAAAACCATTTCTATTACAGAAAAGACCGGTAAATTAGTAGCTATTAAAACAGTTTCAGATTCAGACGATCTTATGATTATTAATAAATCAGGTATTGCTATAAGAATCGCAGTTCAAGATTTAAGAGTTATGGGACGTGCCACTCAAGGTGTAAAGCTTATTAATTTAAAAGGTAACGATTCTATTGCAGCAGTCGCAAAAGTGATGCACGAAGAAGAAACAATTGAAGATATTGAAACTGTCGAAGATAATAATCCATCGGCAGACGGTGATGATACGACTCTTGAAAATAATAACTTAGAAAACAAATAATTAACAATTAACTTTATTACAATGAAAAAACAGATTATAGTTGCTTTGGCTTTATCCGTTAGTGCATTTTCTTTTGCACAAAAAAAAGAATTAAAGGCAGCAGAAAAGGCAATAAAAAATAATAACTATGCAGAAGCAAAGACCTCATTAAATCAAGTGACGCCAATGTTGTCTTCAATAGATGATAAATACAAATCAAAGTATTATTTTTTACAAGCAGAAGCATTATATGCTAATGGAGCTGGATCTACAGAAGATGTAAATAAAGCATTAGAAAACTTGGATTTGGTAGATGATTCTATGAAAACTGAAGTCGCTGAATTTAAAAATAAAATGCAGAACACGTATTTAGTTAAAGCTAATGATAATTTTAAGGCTAAAAAATATTCTATAGCAAGTCAACAATTTGAGCAGTTATATAACATTATGCCTTCAGATACCACATATTTGTATTATGCGGCTGTAAGTGCAGTAAGTGATCAAGATTATGATACTGCTTTAAGACAGTATATTAAATTAGATGAGTTAGGATACACAGGTATAGAGACGCAATATTATGCTACTAATGTTGCTACAGGAGAAGAAGAAGTTATGGCAGAAAGCCAAAGAGATTTATTTGTTAAGGCAAAATCTCATAACAATCCTGGTATGCGTAAAACAGAATCTAAGCAAGCAGAAATTACAAAGAATATTGCTTTAATATATGTATCTCAAGGAAAAACAGACGAAGCATTAGCTGCAGCAAAAAAAGCAAGAGAGCAAGATCCTGATAATTTAGATTTAATTTTAACTGAAGCTAATTTATATTTAGAATTAGAAGAAACAGATAAATTTAAAGCATTAATGGAAGAGGCTGTTAAACAACAACCGGACAATCCAAACTTACACTATAATATAGGTGTGATTTCTTTAAAGAATCAAGATTTTGAAGCAGCAAGATCAGCTTTCGAAAAAGCTTTAGAAATTAAACCTGATTACGCAGATGCAGCTTTAAATGAATCTACAACTTATATTGATGAAGGAAACTCATTAATAGATGAAATGAATAATTTAGGAACAAGTAAAGCTGATAATGCTCGTTATGACGAATTAAGAGCTAAAAAGACGAGTTTATTTAATAAAGGTGCAGATGTATTAGTACAATACATTGCTAAAAACCCTAATCCAGAACCAAATATTTACCAACAATTAATAAATATTTACAATGCTACTGGAGAATCTTCTAAAGCTAAAGAAGTACAAGCTAAATTAGATGCTGCTAAATAATTAGTATCACATAACTTTTTTAAAACCTGTGAATTTGTTTTCACAGGTTTTTTTTTGCTTATGAATATCACCTATAACACTAATTTAATCCACTATTTAAATATTGATATTTTACCTCTTGAATATACTTCTATTATAATAAAATTATTAGATTACATCTTATTTATTATGAATGTGATACAAATTTTTATAAAGTCTTAAAAGGTGCGTAGGAATGAATTTTAGGCTGTTTTATTCTCTTTACATTCTATTTGAAACTAGATATTCGTTAATAATATTATGACAAATTTTAATTATTTAATACAACCCGAATATTATCCTTTTTTAAAGCTTAAAAGTACGTTGTTAATTTACTATTAAATTAACTCGCAAACCACCTAAATAGGCTGTTAGAAGTGCTATAAGGCATTAGATAAGTTGTTTTTCAAGTCATTTAATTGTTACTTGTTTATAAATGTTATTTAGAATACTATTTATTAGGATTGGTGATTAAAGTATATTAATTCTTTTTGGTATGAGTACAAATTACTTTAATGGCGTTAAAACTTGTAATTACAGATTTAAAATAATTTTACTAGTTATTTATAAATTTATATTCAAGTTCTTTATTATTCAACTCTTGTAACTTAAAATACATTCATTTTAAGTACTTCCAACAATAATCAGTTTGGGTTTAACATATGTAAATTTGTTGCAGTATAGAGTAGTGGTTTTTGCTAAAACAATTAGATTTATGTCTAATCCTAAATAATCGATACAGATTATTAAAGGATTAAAAATAATTAATTAAACCTGAACAATAGATTTATTGTTCAGGTTTTTTGATTTATACCGTTTTGGTTTTAAAGCATTTTGATAGTGCATTTGTGTTGGAGTTAGCATGTTATTTGATAAATGTGGTCTTTTAGTGTTGTAAACTTTAATAGCATTTCAAATCAAATTAGTTTTTAGTGTTAGATCAACATTATGCTTAGCTATAGCAAATTCCTGTTTTAAAATACCATTTATACGTTCTGCGATAGCATTTTCGTAAGGATCATATGGTTCTGTCATACTAGGTTTTATAATATTGTCGCTTAATATTTTTTGATAGTCATCAGAACAATATTGTAAACCTCTGTCTGAGTGATGTATCAAATTTTGATATTTATATTTTCTGTTTTTAATAGCCATTTCTAAAGCCAATATAGATCCTGAAGCACTTAAACTATAACCAACTATCTTCTTAGAATAAGCATTAGTAATCAAAACCAGATATGATGGATTTGCTCTACTTCCGATGTATGTTATGTCGCTAACCCAGACTTGTTCTGGTCTTTCAACCTCAAATGTGTTTACTAAATTTTTATGCTTTCTAAAACGATGATGTGAGTCTGTTGTAATATGATAACTTCTTTTTGGTTTTATTAGTAGGTTATTAGCCTTTAGTATTCTAAAGAGCTTATCCCTTCTAATATTTAAGAGCATTAATTATGATTTCAGTATGTGATACAGTTTTCGAGTTCCAAGCCCTTTGCATGGTTACTCGAATAGATTGCACTAGAGTTATTACCTTGTGAGCGATACTTTGTTTTTGTCTTTTAGACTGTATCGATCTATAGTAAACCTGTCTGCTAATCCGGAATAAATCACAGGTTGAAACTACAGTTTCTTTAAGTGCTTCTTTGAAGCGGTCAACAATTCGAGCTTGTAGTTTTTCTCACATCTATATTATACTATTTTTCAGCCATATCGACCATCATATCAAAAAGAATAACTTTCTTATCTGCACGTTCTGCTAGATATTCAGCGCGTGTTCTCTGTTTTTCTAAAAGCTTTACTTGTGCTTCTTATTCTAAAATACGTTGTTCGGGAGTTTTAGAAATGCTTGTGGGTAATTGGTGTTGCCAATCAAAGTTACCATATTTTTTTAATCATTTGGTAATTGTAGATCCTGCTTGAATGCCATATTTGTCTCGTGCTTGACTTCTGGTTAAAAAACCTGGTTCGATTTCTTGCACGACTTTTCACTTAAAAGAAAGTGAGTAATCTTTTTGAGTTCGTTTCACATACCCTGAATTTTCTGATGTTTCCATTACACTGTGTTTTTAGTGTATCGCTATTTCACGACGGTGACATTACTATACAATAAAAAAGCCGCTATTATAGCGGCTTTTTTATTGTATAACTAAAAGATTTAATTATTCCTCAGTTTCTTCATCACTTAAGATAATAAACTTAGAACGTCTATTGGCTTGATGTTGTTCTTTAGTACATTTAACACCGTTTGCACACTCATTAACTAATTGAGTTTCTCCGTATCCAATTGCGCTTTCAATTCTTGAAGGATCAATATCTCTTGATAAGATATAGTCTCTTGTAGATTTAGCACGCTTATCTGATAATGTTAAGTTGTAATTATCTGGTCCACGACTATCTGTATGAGATTCAATTTTAATCTTCATGTTAGGGTGTTCTCGCATTACACTCACAATATTTTCTAACTCGTAAGCTGCATCTGTTCTAACATCCCACTTATCAAAGTCAAAGAAAATAGGATTAAGTACAATTTCATCTTCAATAATTAACGGAATTAAATTAAGATCTGTAACCACTTCATTTCCGTTAACTAGAGATGTGTTAACTTCTCTTAAATCGTCTTTGTAATCTGCTTTACTACCTAATATATTATATGTTGTATTACAACTAACTTTAAAGGTATATGTTCCATCTTCACCTGTCATTAATTCTTCCATAACTTTACCTGTTTCATCAATTAATTGAACAGTAGCAAAAGCTAATGGTATTGCAGTTCTGTTATCTCTAACTGTTCCTGTTATCATTTGTGAGCAAATTTCGAAAGCATAAATATCATCACTTCCTTTACCACCTAATCGGTTTGATGAAAAATAGCCTCTACCAGTTTTATTATTTACAGAATAAGCAAAATCATCTAATCCACTGTTAAAAGGTGCTCCAATGTTTTCTACACTTGTACCCCCTTTTAATACATCTGATTTAAATATGTCTAATAAGCCTAAATTTAAATAACTATCTGATGAGAAATATAAATTGTTATCTTCATCTACAAAAGGAAACATTTCTTTACCGGCAGTATTTACAGCTGCGCCTAAGTTAATAGGAAATCCATAACTGTCTTCGCCTAATATAGCAACTTTCCAAATATCTGATTGACCGTAACCACCTTCTCTGTCTGACGTAAAATATAAAGTTTGATTGTCTGGACTTAAAGCAGGGTGACCAGTAGAAAATACTTTGTCATTAAAATCTAATTCTTTAATATCTTGCCAAGTACTATCAATTAAAGTAGCCTTGTATATTTTTAAGTGAGACGTACCTTCACGATCTGCTTTTAATTTTCTGTTTTTATTAACATTATCTCTAGTAAAGTACATAGTTTTACCATCGTTTGTTATTGCCACACTTGCTTCATGATATTTTGTATTAATATCTTCTCCTTCTACATATATAGGGTATGTATAATTTAAAGCATCTTCACCATCTGTAGCTTCAGAAATATCAGATTGGTATATATCTAAAAAAGGTTCATCATTCCAAGCATATAACTCATCTTTTGTCTTCTTAGATGCTGAAGCGAAGTATAAGGTACCATCATGTTCAAATGCTCCGAAATCTGAATTTTTAGTATTTATAGGTAAGTTTATAATATCTACATAAATACCTTCGGTACTTTTTAATTTATCATATAAAGCCACATTTGTAAAATCAGTACCATCTATACGGTCTTCATCTTCTTGCACTTCATTAAATTTTTCTAAATAGATAACTGCATCTTCATACTTTCCTAGACTACGAAGTGATTGTGCGTATTTATAGTAATAAATTGGATCAATATCATCATATCTTTTAACTGCTTCTGCATACCAAGTTGCCGCTTTCTCTGAATTTGAATTGTTATAGTAACAATCTCCTAATCGGGTTAATACATGCGCACTACTGTCTCCTTTTTTTACTGCTTCTTGATATAAGTCAATAGCTTTAACATAAGCGTAATTCTTGAAGAATTTGTCGGCTACCTTCTTTTGAGCAAAGATAAAAGTACTTGATAGTGCTAGTATAGTAAATAATAATTTTGTCTTCATAATGGTAGTCTTTAGAAATATCTTGGGGATTTAATACGTCTTTCTTTAAATAATTCGAACATTAAAATAAGTTCATGAGTTCCGCTTTGGTAATATTTTATTTCTGAATTTATGGGAGATTCATAAGTATAACCAATTCTTATTTGTTTAGATACTTGGAAATCTATTATACCAGCGATAGCATTTGTACCTCTAAATGTATAGTCTGAAGTACCGTTAGATTGATTCCCATCTACTCCAGAGTTATGTCTGAAGCCACCTCCAATCCACATTTTATCGTAGAATAAGAAGTTTGCTGTAAGATCATATGATAACGGTGCTCCGTTTGTAGCCTTTACTAAGAAAGATGGTTTAAATTTAGTGTAGCTACCAATGTCCCAAACATATCCACCGGTTAAATAATAACTTACACGTTCTAAAGCTTCATATTCATTTGTGTTATAATCTGTATTTAAAATTCTAGGAGCCGATAAACCTAGGTACCACCTTTGAGAATGCCAATAAATACCAGCACCTATATTAGGAGACCATCTGTCTTCAATACCATAGATAATTGGATCATCTGGATTATTTAATCTAAAATCTTGATCTAGACTATATTGAGTAAATCCAGCATTAAGACCAAAAGCTAATTTTGATTTTTCCCCCGTTTGGATCGTGTAAGAAACACTTCCATAAAGGTAGTTGAAATTTTCTGCTCCCAGTTCATCATGAATAAATGAACCACCAACACCTATCTTTTCATTTTCCAAAGGTGAATGAACAGAAAGTGTTTGAGTGGTAGGTGCTCCATCAATACCTACCCATTGGCTTCTATGAAGGCCAACAACGCTTAAGGTTTCTCTACTCCCCGTATATGCAGGGTTAATCGAAATAGTGTTGTACATGTATTGAGTAAACTGAGGCAATTGTTGCGCCATGCCGACAGTGCAACTCAATAATGCTAAAGCTACTATGTTATACTTTAAAATTTTCATAGGTTATTTTTTATTTGGTTCCTAAGTAAATTGGACCAGTTAGTGGTTTCAATCCGCTATTTTTTAATGTTACAATATAATAATAAGTTCCGGTTGGTAGATTGTCTGCATTACCAAATGCTCCTTTATTATTCTTACCATTCCAATTATTTTGGTAATCTTGAGCTTTATACACTAATGCTCCCCAACGGTTATATATTTCTATGTCTATTACGAATCCACATCTATCAAGTCCTGTAACTGTAAAGTATTCATTCCATTGGTCACCGTTAGGAGTGACTGTAGTTGATATAATTGGATCACAAGTTGGTTCTACACAATCTTCGTTTACATCAATAGTAACTGTAGTTTGGTTTTGGCATCCTTCAGCTTCGGTGAATGTGAATACATAGCTTGCTCCAACTGTAGAGTTAATAGGATCGTAAATACTTCCATTAAGTGAAGCATCACCAGATTCTACAACCCAAGTACCGTTTGTGCTAGGATCTACTAAGTAATTGTTTAAATCTACAGATCCACCTTCAGTACATCTATCGTCTGTTATGTATACTACATCTTGTTGTACATTAACTGTTATTGTTTGCGTAAATATTGCCGCATTACCACATGTATCTGTTACAGTCCAATCTCTAATGATCTGATAGTTTTCAAAAGCAGCACCTGTAGATGTACTTACTTCTGTAAATTCTACATCTAAATTAGCTGAACAATTATCTGTGAAATCTAATTCTGGTTGTTCTGGTATATCTGAACAGAAGATTTCAATCTCAGTATCTAAATCTGTTATTAGCGTAGGTGCAATGGTATCTTCAACAGTAATGATTTGAGTTGCTGTTGAAGTATTACCACATGAATCAGTGAATGACCATGTTCTAGTTATAATACTACTACAAGAATCAATAGTAGTTACAGTATCTACTCCTGTAGAAGTAATAGACTCTCCACAATTATCTGTAGCCGTTAAATCTATAGTTACAGGTACATCATCTATACATTGTACAGCCAAGTCTGCAGGTGCAGTAGGAGCTGTAGGAGCAACATCATCTATTACAGTGATAGTTTGAGTAACTTCAGTTTCATTTCCACTTGCATCAGTAAACATCCAAGTTCTAGTAATGGTTACATTACAAGCATCTGAATTATCTATTGTTTCTGTTCCTTCAGAGCTTAATGTTCCAGAACAGTTGTCTGTTGCTGTTAATGCTGTTAATTCAGGTACATCGTCAATACATGCGTATGTGGTATCTGTTGGCATTGAATCTACTATAGGAGCAGTTACATCTTTAACAGTTATAGTCTGAGACACTTCAGTTGTATTACCACAAGCATCACTGAATGTCCAAGTACGAGTAATAATTGTATTTAAAGGATCTGTTGTGTTAATTGTTTCAGTTCCTTCTGATGTTAACTCACCAGCACAATTATCTATAGCTGTAAGCGGTTCTATTGTTGGAATATCTACATCACATTCTAAATTCATATCTGTTGGTAGAGTACTTACTACTGGAGCGGTTTCGTCTTTTACAGTGATAGTTTGGTTAACTTCTGTTGTGTTTGCGCTAGTATCTGTGAATGTCCAAGTACGTGTAATTATAACATTACATGGATCTGTATCATTAATAATTTCTGTGCCTTCTGAAGTTATTGTTCCAACACAATTATCAGTTGCTGTTAATGCTTCCATTGCAGGAACATCACTTAAACATTCTACGGCTAAATCTGTTGGTAAAGTTGAGTCTACTACAGGAGCTATTTCATCTTTAACAGATATAGTTTGTGATACTTCAGTTGTATTACCACAAGCATCACTAAATGTCCAAGTACGTGTGATAATTATATTTGTAGGATCTGTATCATTTTCAGTATCTACACCAGTAACCGTGATATCTCCAGCACATTCATCTGTTGCTGTAAGCGAAGTCATTTCAGGAATATCATTATAGCATGCTACTGTTACATCTGCAGGGACATTATTAGGAGCTACAGGTGCAGTCTCATCTATAATGGTAATTGTTGCTGTAGTTTGTGTTTCATTTCCACAGTTGTCTACAATAGTAAATGTTACTGTTACAGCGTTATCTTCTCCACAAACATCATTATTAATTGAAGATGTATCAAAATCATTAGTCCAAGTAATTGTGTCAGAACAATAATCGAATGCAATAGCACCACCATTTGTAGTTAACCAATTTTGGATTGCATCAGTATCAGATGCACATTCAAGTACTAAATCTTGAGGTTCAGTATCTATTGTTGGTCCTGTTTGATCATCTACAAGATATGTAGCTGAAGTAGAAGTTGAATTTCCGCAAGAATCAGTTGCTGTAAATGTTACTTCAATTGGTCCAGAACACGTTTCAATTGTTGGATCGTAGTTATTAGTCCATGTAATTTCAGAACAATTATCTACTGCTCTAGCACCACCATTTATTGCTATCCAAGCATCAATTGTTGCTGTTCTTTCTAATCCATCACATTGGCTTATAATATCAACCGCTTCATTTGTAATAACAGGTGCTGTACTATCTACTACAGTAATGGTTTGACTTGCTTCACTTACATTTCCACAATTATCCTCGAACGTCCATGTACGAGTAATAATAATTTCACAAGTATTGGTGTTATCTATAGTTTCAATTGGAGAAGCAGTTATTTCTCCTGCACAACTATCTGTAGCAGTTAAATTAACCATAACTGGTAATTCATCTGAACATTCTACTGTAACATCTGCAGGTACTGTTGGTACAATTGGAGCTGTTGTATCTATAACTGTTATAGTTTGTGATGTAGAAGCAGAATTACCACTAGCATCTGTGAATGTCCAAGTACGTGTGATTAAAATGTTACATGGATCTGTGTCATTAATAGTATCTACTCCGGTAGCAGTAATTGTTCCTTCACAATTATCTGTTGCCGTTAAGTCTATCATTTCAGGGATATCAGTACATTCAACAGTAATGTCAGCAGGAGCTTCAGGAGCTATAGGAGCGACACTATCAGTAAATATAATATTAGCAGTTGTTGTGTTTATATTTCCACATTGATCTGAAGCAGTAAAGGTAACAACTGTATTTCCTCCAATAAATGTGTTTGCATCGAAATCGTTACTCCAGCTAGTTTCAGAACAGATATCTTGTGCTATTGCACCACCGTTATTGCTTAACCAATTTAGTAATTCAGGACTATTAATATCTCCACACTCTATAGAGATGTCTTGAGCTTCAGTTGTAATGTTAGGTCCACTGAAATCTTCTATAGTATATGTTGCACTTACAGATGTTGAGTTACCACATTCATCTGTAGCTGTAAAGATAACTTTAGTAGGACCGTTACATGTTACTGAATCTTCTTGATAATCGTTTGTCCAAGTTACTGTAGAGCAATTATCTGTAGCTCTAGCTCCACCGTTTATAGCTAACCAAGCATCGATAGTTGCACTTCTTTCGTTTCCTGTACAAGGATCTACTATATCTATAGGTTCAACTGTAATTGTTGGTGCAATATCATCGTTTACAGTTATTGTTTGAGATGTGGTACTAGTATTTCCACATGCATCAGCAAATGTCCAAGTACGAGTTATAATTGTATTACAACTATCTAAAGGTAATTCAGAATCTACACTCATAGCAGTTATTGTACCACCACAATTATCGATAGCACTTAATTCTGTAGGTGCAGGGATATCTGAAATACATGAAACTGAAATATCTGCAGGAGTATTAGGTAGTACAGGAGCAGTTTCATCTTTTACTGTTATGATTTGTGTTACGGCATCCGTATTGCCACAATTATCTGTAAACGTCCAAGTACGAGTTACAATAATATTACAAGGATCTGTATCATTAATAGTATCTACTCCGCTAGCAATTATATCTCCAGTACAATTATCTGTCGCAGTTAAATCTATTAGAGCAGGTAGGTCTGTTAAACATTCTATGGTAATATCTTCGGGTGCGTTAGGCACTACAGGAGCAGTTTCATCTTTTACTGTTATGATCTGAGATACAGCATTAGAATTTCCACAATCGTCTGTAAAAGTCCAAGTTCTAGTAATCACAATATCACAATTATCATTACTATTTGTAGTATCAACTGCTGTAGCAATAATTTCTCCAGAACATTCATCGATAGTACTTAATGTAGTGGCTGTAGGAACATCCTCAATACACTCTACTGTAATATCAGCTGGTGCACTTGGTGCTTCTGGAGCTGTTGTATCTACTATAGTTACTGTTGCTGTTGTTGTTGTTGGGTTACCACAAGTATCGGTAACTGTAAATGTTACAGTTGCAGATCCTGTATTACCACATTCGTCTGAGATGGCAGTAAAATCGTTAGACCAGCTGGTGATTTCAGAACACTCATCTATAGCAGTAGCTCCCCCGTTTGTTGATAACCAATTTTCTAAACCAGTTTGGTCACCACATTCTAAAGTAAGATCTATCGCTTCATTAATAATAACTGGTCCAGTTTCGTCTGCGAATGTATATTCACTAGTAACAGTTGATGTATTTCCACAAGCATCAGTTGCTGTAAATGTGATTGTTTGCGAATCTGTTCCACAAGGAGAAATGTCTGTTTCAACATAATCATTTGTCCAAACAATATCGTCAGATGTAGTACAGTTATCTGTTGCTGTTGCACCACCATTAATATCTAACCAAGCTTGGAATGTGTCATTTTTTTCTTCACCATTACAATAAACTGTAATAGGTAATAAATTAGAAGCGTTTATTTCTGGTCCGGTTGTATCTACAATGGTTATAGTTTGCGAGACAGAATCTTCGTTACCACAGTTGTCTGAAAATGTCCAAGTACGGGTTACAATAACATTACAAGGATCAGTATCGTCTGTTGTATCAACTCCTGAAGCAACTATGTTTCCATCACATTCATCTATTGCTATTAAATCTATCATTGCAGGTAATGGATCTGAACATTCAATAGTTACATCTGCAGGTATATTTGCAGTTGGCACTACTGGTGCTGTTGTATCTATTATAGTAATAGTTTGAGTTGCAGTAACACTGTTGTTACAATCGTTAGTTGCAGTGAAAGTTCTGGTTACAACAACTGGGCATGTACTAGCCTCTACAACATCTGAGTATGTTAATGAGCTAAACCCTGATGCAGTACCATTTCCTCCCATTGCATTTTGTAATTGATCTAATGAAATTGATACCGGTGTTGCGCTAAACGCCAGATCTGTAATGCTTGATTCACTACAACCTTCTAATTCATAGTTTTCAGGTGCAGTTATAATAGGAACTATAGTTAGGTCTTCTTCGACATTAAAACTAGTTGCTGTATCACATCCTGTAGTTTCATCGGTGATAGTTACAGTATAAGATCCGTTTGTAAGTCCTGTAATATCTTCAGTAGTTGCTCCAGTACTCCATGCATAAGAGTAGTTTCCAGAGCCACCAGTTACAGTTATATCTATAGAACCATCACCCCCAGGTGTACAAGTGGCATCAACTATATCAGATGTAATGTCTAAAACATCATGAACAATAATTGTTATTTCAGCTTTATTTTCACTTAAACAACCATCAGTAGTACCTTCTGCTACGTAGTATGTAAATGTACCAGCTACACTTGTGTCTGGTGTTAAGTTTGTTTGTCCTATTGTATTTGGATCGTTATTCTCATAATAATAAAGAATGTAATCAGAGTTTGTTGGAGTAGCCGTTAAAGCCGTAGCAGTTTCATTTAAACAATATTCTATTGGTTCTGAATCTACTGTAGGTATTGATGTTATTGCGTCTACATTAATCGTAAATTCAAAATAACAATCTTCTGTATTTGCTGGTATAGCATAATAAGTACTTACTCCTGAAGTACCAGGGAATGTGTTTGTGCTTGTAAACTCTGTAGTACTTGAACTTACAGGGTATTGATCATAGAATTTAGTTCCAATAGGATAAGCTGAACTAATATCTGTAAAAGGTATTGTAGATTCACAATATTCAAAAGTTTGTACAATTGGAGTATTTGCACAATTGGTGTTTACGATTGAAGTTAATAATGGTGCATCTATAGGTGTGCCTATACAACCAACAGTAGTATCGTATCCCGTAATTAAATTTTTTGAGAAATATGAAGATGTAACTCCAGATCCTGTTATGGTACCATTTAAAGCAATAGATTGTGCGCAGGCAACAACTAACACATTACAGTCGTCTGTTGCTGTAACTTTAAATGTAAAAGATGCTAATAAATCATCTGTTCTAGTTGCTTCAGGTAAATCCCCTAAATCCCAATCTATAGTGTTCGTGGTTGCATTATAGATAGGTGCATTTGAAGATGTAAAAGGCGCATACGCAGTTGACGAAATGCTTAAATCTTTATAAGTTGTATTGAATGGTACCGGGATAGAAAGGATGCTATTTGTTGCTGCCTCGGTTCCAAAGTTTTTTATATCTACTTTATAAGTAATTTCTTGACCAGGTTCTACAGTTGTTGTTTCAGAAGTGTTTGTGACCCCATTAATGTCGGTAATAGATACTTCTGCCTCAATGTCTGGTGCAGGTGCTTCTACAGAGAATGTTAAATTATATATTATGTACTTGTCTTGAATGGAAGTATATTCAAAATTTAAAGTAGATTGATTAGGTGCAATAACTCCTGTTGGGATATCAAATTTACTTAATCCCAATCCATTGTTATCTGCAAAATTTGGATTTCTAGGAGAGCCTCCTACAGTAATAGACGAATTAAAAAAATTAGTTTCCGAATTTCCAGAATGACTTAAATAAGTACCATTCAGTATAAAACTATCAAACGCCAATGTAAGATCTTCTTCTGCAGCCATAACACCTATTTGTGCAGCTACTTCATTAGAGTTGTCGGGAGTTAGATTAGATACATCTAAATTTAAAAAGTCTGATCCATAAAACCCTGCATCGTTTATAGAACGTCTAAACGCATATCCGTCATATGTACTAATATTACGAGACTTCATAGTAGAGTTTTCGTAGATAACAACCATACTCCAACCTCCAAAGTATCCAATACTACCACCAACACCTTCTAATAGAGCAATGTCTGCTACATCATAATTTCCAGGTCCGTTTTGTTTAACATAATCTGTCACATCAGAATATGCAATAAACATATCAGAATAAATATCTGATGGATAGTATATGTCATCACTAGCAGCTGTAATTGTTGTATAAGACGAACTAGATGGACCGCTTATAGAAACCTGCCTTTTGTTTAAAGTTTTAGTAATTGTACCATTGGTAGCGGTAAACTCATCGTCTGGACCAGGACGACCAATCCAATATAAGCCTGCATAAACAATATCAGAGCAATCTGTAATTGCACCGTTATCATCTTTTAATTGTAAAGTAGCTGAAGAGGAGTTAAGAGTTGTATTGTCTCCATCGACATCTACATAAATCATTTCGCCATTAGATAAATTAGGATCTAATGTTGTAAGATTTTTATTCCCTATAATTGTAAAATCACCTTTTACGGTATATAAAGACTGACCAGTTGAGTTTTCTCTTGGTGTAAATGGTTTAATGACTTGGCCATAGCTATAAAAACTGAAAGCCATTAGCATTAATGCTAACAGCGAATACTGTTTAATGTTTTTATAACTTTTAAATTTCGTAGCGTAAAATTTTTTCATTTCATGAATCGATTAAGTTATCCTAATACTGCCTGTGATGGGTTAACAACTTTGTAAATATTTAGTTATTTCTGGTTCTATATAATGACTAGTGTGCTTACGTATTGTAAGTGAGTTAAATAGGTGATGTTTGTATGTTGGGCACTAAATTTTTTGTTAACTTCATACTTCTAAAATGTATAGTATGAGAGTTTTTGTCAGGCAAAAATTTGTGTTTTAAATAATAAAAAGAAAAATACAAAAGTGATATTGAGGCGTAAATTTTTATCATATACAATTTATTGATTTGCTTTAATATATTTTTTAAGAACTGATTCTAAATATTTTTCAACAGCAATTTAGACCTTACTTTTGGTTTAGAAGTAAAATCTACTTAATGCACGTAAAGTTTTTAGAAATATTTTGACTAGCAAAACAAATGGCTTTAGGTGTTGAAATTAGATTTGGGATCATATTCTTTATATACTTATTACTTACAAAAAACGACACATAGAGTTAGAAAAACAAAAAATAATGTTAAAATAGATCTTTTTTTCGATTAAGTGTTTGTTGAATGTTTTTAAACAGATTTAAATGCGTTTTAACGATTAAGTTTTATAATAATTGTTAACAAAGTAAATTTATTTTAATCTCAAAATTAGTTATAAATTGTTAATTAGTTTAATTTAAAAGGTGTCAATTCTAATTATTTAACCCCAATTAAAAAAATAATATATGAAAACAATAATATTAGTTAGGCATGGAAAATCATCTTGGAAACAGGATGTAGATGATATGTTTAGGCCCTTAAAACCAGTAGGTTCTTCTAATACAATCAAAGTTAGCGATCATTTTAAGAGTAAAACAAAAATTACTCTAAAAAATGTGTTTACAAGTCCTGCAAAACGGGCATTAGATACGTGTGTTATTTTTGTTAATAACTTTGTTGATAACTTTGTTGATAAGTCAAGTGTTAATATAGAGGTTGTTAAAGATCTTTATGATTTTAATGGAGAAAAACTTGTGTTATTTATTAAAAATTTGTCTGATAATATGGATACAGTTTTTTTATTTGGACATAATAATGCCTTTACCAATTTTGTAAATAGTTATGGAGATAAATTCGTAGATAATGTTCCAACTAGCGGTTTGGTAGTTTTAGAATTTAATATTGATAGGTGGTGTGATTTAGCTCCGGGACACTTAAAATTAAAGTTATTTCCTAAGGCGTTAAAATAATTTAATTTATAACATAATAACATATTGTAAACAAGTTTAAAATGTAAATACAATATCTTTGTAAGAATGAACTAAATAAAAATGTACTTTAATGATTAAAATCGAAAGAGCTAATAACATATATATTAATAGAGAAATTAGTTGGCTTCAGTTTAACGCAAGAGTGCTTCAAGAAGCTGAAGATAAAAACGTACCCCTAATCGAGCGTTTACGTTTTTTAGGTATATTTTCAAATAATTTAGACGAATTCTTTAAAGTACGTTATGCCACAGTAAAGCGTATTGATCAAGCAGGTAAAGCAGGTAAAAGTGAATTGGGAGGTATTAAAGCAGGTGAACTTCTAGAAATTATTACAAAAATTGTAATAGAGCAACAAGCAGAAAGTTTAGAAATACTTAATAATATTCATAATAATTTAAAAAAAGAAAATATTTTTATTATTAATGAAAATCAAATATCTCCTTCTCAACACCAATTTATAAAACAGTATTTTATACAGAAAATTAGTCCTGCTTTAGTGACTATTATTTTGAATGATTTAGTAAAACTCCCGCTATTAAAAGATAGTGCTGCTTATCTTGCCGTTAATATGCATATGAATACGGGTGAACACCAATATGCATTAATTGAAATTTCTAAAAACATGGATCGTTTTGTTGTGCTTCCAAGAGAAGACAATAAAGACTACATTATTATGTTAGACGACTTGTTGCGTTATTGTTTGGATGATATTTTTAATATTTTCGATTATAAATCCATTTCGGCTCATATGATTAAAATTACACGGGATGGTGAATTGGATTTTGAAAGCGATTTAAGTAAAAGTTTTATAGATAAACTATCAGATAGTGTCAAACACAGACAAATAGGTGAACCAGTAAGATTTGTATACGATAAACAGATAGAAAAAGAGACCCTAGATTATTTGTTGAAAAAAATGAATATAGAACCATCAGATAGTATAATTCCTGGTGGACGTTATCATAACCGACGTGATTATATGGGGTTTCCAAGTTTAGGTCGTACCGATTTACTTTACGATAAAATTGAACCTTTACCTGTAAAAGGATTAAGTTTAGAACAAAGTATATTTCCGCTAATTGCTAAAAAGGATTATTTGCTTTATGCTCCTTATCATACATTCTCTTATGTTGTTAAATTTTTAAGGGAAGCGGCATTAGATCCGCAGGTTAAAACCATTAAAATAACTATTTATAGACTGGCTCAAATTTCGGATATTGCAAGTTCATTAATTAATGCTGCTAAAAATGGTAAACGCGTAACCGTTTCAATAGAGTTGCAAGCACGTTTTGATGAGCAAGCAAATATTGCTTACGCAGAACAAATGGAAATTGAAGGAATAAATTTAATTTTTGGCGTTCAAGGACTAAAAGTTCACAGTAAAATGTGTGTGATTGAACGCGAAGAAAATAAAAAAATAAAACGTTACGGTATTATAAGTACGGGGAATTTTAACGAATCTACAGCTAAAATATATACAGACTATACATTATTTACAGCCAATCAAAAAATTCTTAAAGATATTAACAAAGTTTTTAGTTTTTTTGAAACAAATTATTTAATATTCAGATATAAACATATCATTACCTCCCCACATTATACACAAAAAGCATTATTTAAATTAATAGATGCAGAAATTGTTAATGTTAAACTAGGTAAACCTGCAAGTATAAAACTAAAGATGAATAGTATATCTAGCTATAAAATGGTAGATAAATTATATGAAGCAAGTAGAGCTGGAGTAAAAATACAGATGATAGTTAGAGGACTGTGTTGTTTGGTACCTGGGATTGAAGGTATGAGTGAAAATATTGAAGTAATAAGTATAGTCGATAAGTTTTTAGAACATACTAGACTTTACGTCTTTGGTAATGGCGGAAATCCTAAAATTTTTATTTCTTCGGCAGATTGGATGACAAGAAATATTGAAAATAGAGTAGAAGTAACTTGCCCAATTTATGATGAAGAAATTAAACAAGAACTGTTAGATACTTTTAATATTTGTTGGAGTGATAATGTTAAAGCAAGAATTTTAAACTTAGCTCAAAATAACGAACATAAAAAAAACAAAAAAACAAAAGTTAGATCGCAATTTGCAACCTACGAATACTATCTAAATAAGTTAAAAAATTAATATGCTTACAATAAAAAAATATGCAGCAATCGATATAGGATCTAATGCCGTAAGATTATTAATTGCTAATATTATTGAAGAAGAAGGAAAACCAACAAAGTTTAAAAAAAGTTCTCTAGTACGTGTGCCTATTCGATTAGGAGCAGATGTTTTTTTAGAACAACGAATTTCTGAAAATAATATTAAACGTATGATAGATACTATGCATGCGTTTAAATTATTAATGAAATCTCATAATGTAGAAAAATATAAAGCCTGTGCAACTTCTGCAATGCGTGAAGCTAAAAATGGACCAGAGGTTGTTAAAAGCATACAAGATAAATCGGATATTAATATAGATATTATTGAAGGTGATGAAGAAGCTGCAATTATTGCAGCCACAGATTTAAATGCCTATATAAATCCAAATAAAACCTATCTATATGTAGATGTTGGTGGTGGAAGTACAGAATTTACTGTAATAGATCACGGAAAAACAGAAATATCTAGGTCTTTTAAAATAGGTACAGTTAGATTGCTAAACGATATGGTAAAACGAGAGACTTGGAATGAACTTGAAAATTGGATTAAGACGCATACTACAAAGTATGATAAAATCGATTTAATAGGTTCTGGAGGAAATATTAATAAAATATTTAAGATTTCAGGAAAAGCAGTAGGAAAGCCGTTAACATTTTTTTATTTAACGTCGTATTATAATATTTTACAATCCTATTCTTACGAAGAACGTATTACTGAGTTAGATTTAAATCAAGATAGAGCAGATGTTATTATTCCTGCTGCTCGAATTTATTTATCTGCTATGAAGTGGAGTGGAGCAAAGGATTTATATGTTCCAAAAATAGGATTAAGTGACGGTATTATAAAAAGTTTATATTATGAAACCGTTTCAAGTAAAAAATTAGTATAGCGATAAAATATGTATTTTATCCTTTTTTTTATTACAATTATCTAAAATTATATTAAAGTGATTGTATTAATTTTAACTTAGCATCAAAATCTATCAATATGAAAAAAATTACCTTTTTAGTTTTAACTATATTAGCAACAACTACTAGTTTTGCTCAATTTGATTTATTCGGGGTAAGAG
Organism: Formosa sediminum; assembly: GCF_007197735.1. GTDB lineage: Bacteria > Bacteroidota > Bacteroidia > Flavobacteriales > Flavobacteriaceae > Formosa > Formosa sediminum. The sequence continues at coordinate 3,869,791 of NZ_CP041637.1, read as the reverse complement.
CCGGAATGAATATCTCTAATTTAGATTACGATTCTGAAGTTCCTTCAGGTAACGCTCATAGAAATGGCTTTGTAGTTGGATTTACAGCACAATACGGTATTACAGATAAATTTTCTTTAGCTCCAGAAATCCAGTTTTCAGCAGAAGGTGCTAAAAAAGAATCGCTTAGGTTAGATTATTTAAACCTTCCTGTTTTTGCTAAATATGCAATTACGGAACAATTATCTGTAGGTTTAGGACCACAATTAGGGCTTAAGGTACACGAATATGAAGATGGTTTTAACAATTTAATGTTTTCGGGGGTTGCAGGTGTAGAATACGTCTTTTTTGATGATTTTTATGTGGATGTAAGATATGTTTATGGGGTAACAAATGTGTATGATGATGAACAGGTTTTAGAAGCTAAAAATAGCAATATACAAATTGGGTTAGGTATAAAGATATTTTAATATTCTTCTTAATTTATAAAATTTAGCTCTTTTTATTTTCAAAATAATGTGATATAAATAATATGTTAAAAGTTTTATAACTTTAATTATTAACTCTAATTAATACAAAATAAACAGATATATTTGGGCGGTAAGGAATTATAAATTATAAAAGCTAAAATAACCTAATTATGAAAAAAATACTTTTACTTTTTGTTTTAATTGTATCAGGAACTGTAAACTCTCAAATCTTAGAACCTGTAAAATGGAACACATCTGTAAATAAAATTTCTGAAACAGAATATGAATTAATTGCTACAGCTAGTATAGATAAAGGGTGGCATTTATATTCACAAAATGTGCCAGAAAATGGCCCTATACCTACAACATTTACCTTTAAAGGGGATAAAAATTATTTAAAAAAAGGGAATACTCAAGAAGAGGAAGGACATATTATTGATGATCCTGTTTTTGAAATGAAAATTAAATTTTTTGAAGATAAAGCGAACTTTAAACAACGAATTAAAGTTAGAGGCGATGTTCCATTTAAAGTAAATGGAGTTGTAGAGTTTATGGTTTGCGACGATTCAAGATGTTTACCTCCAACAGAAATAGAACTTGAGTTTGATATAAAATAAAGTGATAGTAGGGTTTTCTTATAAACAAAAAAATCCTTCAACTTAATTAGAGTTGAAGGATTTTTTTTGTTTAGGATTTTACTTTTTTTAAATTAATTAGAAGCTTTATCTGCAATAATTTTATGTTCACGATTAGCTAATTCCCAAGCGGTATAAAATACCAATCGGGTTCTGTTTTCTAACAAATCATACTGAATTTTATCAGGAGTGTCTGTTGGTTTGTGGTAATCAGCGTGGGTTCCGTTAAAGTAAAAAATCACCGGAATATTATTCTTTGCAAAATTGTAATGGTCTGAACGGTAATAGAAACGATTAGGGTCGTTATCATCGTTAAATGTATAGTCTAGTTCAATATTACAACAAGACTTGTTTACATCTTCAGATATAGTGTGTAATTCTGTGCTTAGTTTGTCACTTCCAATTAAATATATGTAATTTCTGTTGTCACTTTTACGATTGGGATCTGTTCTACCAATCATATCAATATTTAAATCAACCATTGTTTCGTCTAAAGGAATAATAGGATCGTAATCTGCATAATAGCTTGAACCTAACAATCCTTTTTCTTCTCCGGTAACATGTAAAAACAAAATTGATCGTTTTGGACCTTGACCTTCGGTTTTAGCAGCTTTAAACGCTTCTGCAAGTTCTAATAAGGCCACCGTTCCTGAGCCGTCATCGTCTGCTCCGTTATAAACTTCTCCATTCTTAATGCCTTCATGGTCTAAGTGTGCAGAAACTACAATAACTTCATTAGGCTTTTCTGTACCTTTAATAAATGCAGCTACGTTTTCAGAATTAAAATTTTCACTAATTTTTTTGTATTCTAAATTAAACTTTGTTTGTATGTTTTGCTGGTGGGTATCTTTAGCAATACTAGGTAAAATAGTTTCGGCTAATTTGGTGTTTATAATAAAATAAAATAAAGTTTCTTCATTAGTTTGTAAACTCATTCTGCCTCTAGATTTTCCATATCTGTTAGCAGCTATATTGTAAATTTCTGGTGCATAAAATAATACTGCTTTTGCACCTTTTGCTCTGGCAATATCTCTTTTTAATGCAAACTCTTGTCTAAAATTAGACCATTTGCTAGCCTCTTTTGTACCGCTTAATAGATAAGTTCCATCTTCCTTTTGGGGCTCACCGGCTTTAAACAAAACTACTTTTCCTTTAAGATCTAATCCGGTATAATCAGAATAAGTTTCGGTTTCGATGCCGTAGCCTACATAGGTCATATCTGTGGTGTTGATAGTTCCAGATTGACTTGGTAAAATAGATACAAAATCTGAAATTAATTCAAAGTTTGTATTATTTACTTTTAATGTTACTTCTGGTGTTTTAATAACCTCTAGAGGTACTTCTTGAAAATAATTGCCATCTGTTTTTGCAGCAGGAATACCTAGATCTATATAACGTTGTTTTAAAAATTCTACAGCTTTTTTCTGACCAGGTTGCCCCGTTTCACGGCCTTCAAATTCATCAGATGCGTATTGCATTAAATCTGATTTTAGTTCGGCAGCAGTAATGCCTTCAGCATAAAAATTAACATCTTTAGGTATTGCAATATTTTGTTGCGTAGAAGTTGTGTCTTGAGAGCTACCGCAGCTAAGTGCAATTGCGGCAATACTTGCAAGCATAAAAGGTTTTTTCATAGAATGTGTTTATTTAGAGTGTATTATTAAAATTTAAATTAATCTACAGGTTTTATATCATCATTTAAAGCGGGACGATTTTCTCTATTAGCTAATTCCCAAGCCGTAGTAAAAACTAGTTGTGCACGTTTTTGGAGCATCGAGAAATTAATTTTATCTACGGTATCTGTCGCTTTATGATAATCTGCATGAGTACCGTTAAAATAGAAAATTACAGGAATATTATGTTTGGCAAAGTTGTAGTGGTCTGATCTGTAGTAAAATCTGTTTTCGTCGTCAGGATCATTAAACGTGTAGTCTAATTCTAAATTAAAATATGTAGTATTTACTTTTTCAGATATATTATGAAGATCGTCACTTAAACGATCGGAACCAATTAGGTATACATAATTTGGTTGGTTAAGATGTTTATCATCTACACGTCCAATCATATCTATATTTAAATTGGTAATGGTGTTTTTTAAAGGAAAAATTGGGTGTTCAGAGTAATATTTAGAGCCATATAGTCCAATTTCTTCGGCGGTAACATGTAAGAATAAAATACTTCGTTTGGGTTTATGTCCATCTAAAGCTGCTTGTTTAAAAGCTTGAGCAATTTCTAGTATGGCAACTGTTCCGGAGCCATCATCGTCTGCACCATTATATATTTCGCCATCATTAATTCCTACATGATCTAAATGAGCAGAGATAATTAAAACTTCTTCAGGTTTCTCTGAGCCTTCAATAAAAGCCAATACATTTTCTGAGGCATTTGTGTTTTTAGGCAGATAAGATTCTGGAATGTGTTGAAAGTATACCGAATCGTTTATAGGTGATGGAATGTCTTGACTTATATAATATTGTTTTAAATATTCGCTAGCTTTTTTTTGTCCGATAGTTCCAGTAGCACGCCCTTCAAATGCATCTGAAGCATATATTTCTAAATGATTTTTTAAATCTTCAGTAGTAATTGTATTGGCATACGTCATTATAAGCGTACTATCTTGTGTAGATGTTATATCTGAAATATGTTCTGATTGATTATTATCTTTTAAATCTGCACAAGAATAGAGTGCAAGTAAGGAGGGTAAAAGAAAGAGGAATTTTAGATGCATGTATTTAGTTTAAAGGTGGGTTAGAATTTATAATATCTTGAGGTGATTTTTCTTTAGCTTCTTCGAAATCTAAATCAGCCTCTTCGTCGTAATCTTCATTATCATCAAAATGGTCGTCTGCTTCTTGATGTTCATTTGGTATGATTTCATTTTCTTGAACAGGTATAAATATAGATTTATAAACAGAAAGAATTAAAGCGATACAGCTAAGTAATAGTGCAAGCTGTGACGTAGATTTTGGTTGTAATTTTTGTTTAGAAAGACGTAATCCAATTAAGGCTATAATTAAAGCAGTTAATGCTAGAATATTTGCGTAAAGAGACGCAGGTAATGTTGCCCATATTGTAGCAACAATAGATAAAATTAATGCAGAAATTACACTTACTTTTCTCATTGTTTAGAGTTTATTCTGAAATAAAATTGATTTTGAAATCGAAAATACAACGTTTTTCAGGTATTAGCTAAATATATATTAAAGTTTAAAACTAAAAAAGCCCTAATTTTTTAGAAAAGGGCTCTTTTAAATATTATAAAAGTAGGATATAATTATTTCCAACCACCACCAAGGGCTTCATATAAATCAACGACATTAAGGAGTTGTTGTAATTTACTTTCAACGACATTAAGTTCTGCGCTCAAAGCAGCAGCACGAGCGGTTAGTAAATCAAGAAAAGTACTTAAGCCATAATTTAAAAGCTCTTCAGAATTAGTTTCTGCTTTTCTTAAAGCCACAACTTCATTTTCTCTGAATACGATTTTCTTGTTTTCAGCTTCATAGTTATATAATGTATTTGAAATTTCATTACCTGCTGTAAGCAATGTTTTTTCAAAATTTAAAAGTGCTTGTTCTTGTTGGGCGATAGCAACTTCATGTTGAGTTCTTATACTTCGCTTATTAAATAAAGGTTGTGCTAACCCACCAACAAGGCTAGAAAATATAGAGTTAGCACTTAGCCAATCTTTAATTTCTAAACTTTGAAATCCGCTAGAAGCGGTTAATGTTAACGATGGATAAAACTGGCTTTTTGCAACGTTAGTTAACTCAAACGCATTAATTAAGCCATATTCTGCCGCCATAACATCTGGTCTGTTTCTAAGTAATACAGCTGGAACTCCCACATTAATATCGGTATCAAGTTTTTGTGTATCTAAGCTCGATCTTTCAATAGTTTCAGGGCTTTTTCCTAAAAGTAAACTCAATGTGTTTTCTGTTTGAAAGATAGATTTTTCTATATCTATTTTTAAAGCGCTAGCACTGTTAAATTGCGCTATACTTTGGTCTACTGCAACTTGATTAACTTGTCCAGCATCTTTTAATGCTTGAATTGTTTCAACACTTTTTTCACGTGTTAAAATAGATTCATTGGTAATTTTTAATTGCTCATCTAAAGCTAATAGTTGGTAATAGGTTGTTGCAATCTGAGAAACAAGCATTGTTTTTACTGCTTTATGCGCAGCTACAGATTGTAAAAAATTAGCGTCTGATGCACGTTTAGAGCTTCTTATTTTACCCCAAATGTCTGCTTCCCACGATAGGCTAGCTGTTAAGTCGTAAGAATCTATAGAACCGCTAAAAATAGATCCAAACTGGCTGTTTTCTGAATATTTATCTCGAGACGCTGTTCCGCTTAAGTCTAATGAAGGTAAATATCCAGCTTTTCCTTGCTTAGCATAAGATTCTGCCGCAGCCATTTGTTGTATGGCAATTCTTATATCTATATTGTTTTCTAGACCTTCTTGTATATATTGATTTAGAAACGGATCTGTAAATAAATCTTTCCAAGATACATCTGCCATAGATATACTATCTGATGGCAAATTATCTGTTCTAAATAAATTAGGCGTTTCTTTAAATTCAGGTCGTTTATAGTCTTTAGCTACAAAACAGCTTTGTAATGTTAGCATCGCAAAAAGTAAGACTGCAACTTTACTAAATACGTTATGTTTTATACTTGATATCATACAATTATTGTTCTAAGTTTTGTTCGATAACTACTGGCTTACTCGAAATTTTTTCTTGTAACCATTGAAATAAAATAAATAATATAGGAATTACAAATACCCCTAAAACAGTACCTATTAATAATCCTCCAACGGCACCTGTCCCAATAGATTTATTTCCTTCAGAACCAACTCCTTTAGCTATAACAAGTGGTATTAACCCTAAAATAAAGGCAAAAGAGGTCATTAAAATCGGACGTAAACGAGACTTTGCACCATCTATTGCAGCTTCAATAATACTTTGGCCACTTTTTCTTCTTTGTAATGCAATTTCAACAATTAGGATAGCATTTTTTGCTAGTAACCCAATAAGCATAATGAGGGAAATTTGGAAATATATATTGTTTTCTAAACCTAAAAATTTAGTACTTATATAAGCTCCAAATACACCAAAAGGTAATGAGAGGATTACTGCAAAGGGTAACAAATAACTTTCGTATTGTGCACTTAAAAAGAAGTACACAAATAGAATACTTAAGAAAAATATAAAAGTGGTTTGATTTCCTGCATTAACTTCTTCACGAGTAAGTCCAGAGTATGCAATGGTGTAATTACTAGGCAGTTTTGCAACTTCTTCTTCAATAACTCTAATCGCATCTCCTGTACTAAACCCATCATTTGTTGCTCCTGAAATAGTTGTAGAGTTTAATAGGTTAAAACGAGTTACAGATTGTGGTCCATATACGCGTTTTAAATTTACAAACTGGGTAATTGGCGTCATCTCACCTGTGTCAGTTCTTACGTACATGCTATTTAAAGCATTTGCATCTGCTCTGTCTTCTGGTAAAGCTTGAATATATACTCTAAATTGTTTTCCGAATTTAGAAAAATCTGAAGCGTAAATCCCTCCAATGTATCCTTGTAAAGTTGAAAAAATACTTGTTACCGAAACACCTTTTTCTTTAGCTAGTGGCACATTTACTTCCATCTCGTATTGTGGATAGTTTGTGTTAAAGGCAGATTGCGCATATTTAATTTCTGGGTGACTCATTAATGCTGCTGCAAAATCTTGATTTGCTTTATCTAGATCTTTAAATTCACCTCCAAATTTGTCAAGTAAATTGACCTCGAATCCAGCAGAATTACCGAATCCACGAATACTAGGAGGAGAGAAGAATATAATTTGAGCTTCAGGAACTTCTGCCGCCAGACCAAATAATTTTGCAGTAATAGCATTTGCAGAAAGACTTGGATCTTCACGTTTGCTCCAATCCTCTAATTTAATAATTCCCATACCATAGTTAGAACCTGTACCGTTAATTAAACTACGTCCTTTAATTACGTTTACACCAATAATACCTTCCATATTTTCAATTTTGGCGTAAAGTTTTTTAGCTACAGCGTCTGTTCTATCTAAAGAAGCACCTGCAGGAAGCTCGATATTTGCAAAAATAATTCCTCTGTCTTCATTAGGTACAAAACCTGTAGGAGTGTTATTGGCAGCCCAATAAATACCTATTACGGCTATTAAAATAAGTAGTGGTGAGATCCATTTCCATCTGTATAAAAAGTGAAGTGATTTTCCGTACTTATGTATAGTAGCATTAAATCCTCTGTTAAATAGAGTATAGAAACGTTTTAAAGGACTTTTGCCTTTAATGTCTTCATCATTTTCATGCGTTTTTAATAATAAGGCACATAATGCTGGACTTAATGTTAAGGCATTAACTGCCGAAATTAAGATGGCAATAATTAGAGTAACCCCAAATTGTTCATAAAATACTCCTGTTGGACCAGTTACAAAAGTTACTGGGAAGAATACTGCAGCCATTACTAAAGTTATCGAAATAATAGCCCCAGAAATTTCATTCATAGCAACTAAAGTGGCTGTTTTTGGATTTTTTTCACCTTCATCCATTTTGGCATGAACGGCTTCTACAACAACAATAGCATCATCTACCACTATACCAATCGCGAGCACGAGTGCGAATAGTGTTAATAAGTTTATCGAGTACCCGAAAACATTTAAGAAAAAGAATGTACCAATAATAGATACTGGAACTGCAATAGCAGGAATTAAAGTGGATCTAAAATCTTGTAAGAATATAAAAACTACTAAGAATACCAGTAAAAAGGCTTCAAGTAAAGTGTGTATTACTTTTTCTATTGATGCATTTAAGAATAAACTAGTATCGTATGGTATAAAGATGCCTAGACCATCAGGTAAATCTTTTTCTACTGTGGTTAATGTTGTTTTTATATTTTCAATAATTTCTTGGGCATTAGAGCCTTTTGTTTGGAAAATTCCCATAAACACTGCAGGATTTCCTAAACTCATCGCATTTGATGCGTAAGACTGTGCATCTAATTCAATAGTAGCGACATCTTTTAATCTTAAAAACTCTCCATTTCCTAAGGCTTTGATTACAATATCACTGTATTGACCTTCATCTCTAAATCTACCACTATAAGTTAATGTATACGAGAAAGATTCTCCGTTATTTTCTCCTAAAGATCCAGCAGCAGCTTCTAAATTTTGTTCTGCTAAAACGGCAGAAATATCTGAAGGGATTAAATTATAAGCAGCAAGTTTTTCTGGTTTTAACCAAATACGCATGGCGTAATCTTGTTGCGAGAATACACTAACATCACCAACACCGCTAATACGTTGCATGGCTGGAATGACGTTAATTTTTAAATAATTTTGAATAAAAGTAGCATCGTAATCCTCATTTTCCGAGTACATCGAAATAAACATTAAAGCACTCGTTTCTTGCTTTTGTGTTGTGACTCCGGTTTTAGTAACTTCTTCTGGTAATAATGGCGATGCTCTACTTACACGGTTTTGTACGTTTACTGCGGCAATGTCTGCGTCCATTTCTTGGTCAAAATAAACAGTGATTTCTGCAGAACCTGTGTTAGATGCTGTAGATGTAATGTATGTCATACCTTCTACACCGTTGATTTGTTCTTCTATAGGAATAATAACACTCTCTAAAACGGTTTCTGCGTTTGCACCTGTATAGGATGCAGATACTTTTATTGTAGGTGGAGCAATATCTGGATATTCTTCTATTGGTAAGCTCGTTATACTAATTACTCCTAGTAGAACTATAATAATAGAAATTACTGTTGAAAGTACAGGTCTTTCAATAAATGTTTTTAACATAATTTGAAGTTTCTAGGGTTTTAATTTCTGAAAAGAGTTGGAATTTGTTTTATAGCATCTTCAAAAGGTGTGTTTTGAGGAGTGATTACCATTCCGCTTTTTAATTTTCCTACACCTGTAACTACTATAACATCGTTTGTATTTAGTCCAGATTCTATAACGTATAAATTATCTACTGTAGCTTTTACTTTTACCATAGAAGTTTTAATGGTGTTATTTTCGGCTAATTTAAATACCATTATATTTCCTTGTTGCTCGTAGGTTGCTTCTTGTGGGATTACAATAGCGTTTTCATAAATTGTAGGTATTTGTATTTTACCACTACTTCCATTTGTAATTAATAAATTTGGATTATCAAATATCGCTCTTAAACTTACTGTTCCAGTGTTTTGGTTAATTTGTCCAGAACTGGTTTGTATTTTTCCTTTTTCAGAATACAAAGTACCGTTAGCTAAAATTAGATTTACATCTGGATAGTTAGATAATTTTTCTTCTAAATTTTCACCTTCTGCATTTTGTAAAAAGTCTAAATATTGGCTTTCATTTAAACTAAAAAAAGCATACACTTTGCTAATATCGCTTACTGTGGTTAAAGGTGTAGGGTCACTCGGACTAATTAAAGCACCTTCTCTAAAATTAATAGCGCCAACATAACCGTTTACGGGGCTCTTTATAGTAGCGTATCCAATATTTGCGGTTATACTGCTGTAGTTGGCTTTTGCTTGAGCTAAATTAGCTTTTGCAGTTTCTAATTGTACATTACTAATAATTCCTTTTTCTACTAAGGGAATTAATTTATCTACTTCTACTTGTGCTACATTTACATTGGCTTTTGCTGCTCCTGCATCTTGACTTAAAGATTGGGTCTCCAGTTGAAATAAAGGTTGACCTTTTTTAACGGGTTGACCTTCATCTACCAATACTTTTTGTATGTATCCACTAACTTTAGCACTAACATCACTACTTACTATTCCTTTAATACTTGTAGGGTAGTTTTGGTATGCCGTTACTGTTTTATTTTGTAGTGTTGTAACTGGGAAGCTAGGTGCTTGTTGGGGTTGTTGTACTTGTTCAGATTTACTATCGCCGCAACTTATAAAGGTTATTGCTATTAGTGCTAGTGATATAAGAATGTAATGTTTGTTTTTCATGCTTTTTTTGATTAGACTGTTAATTGTGTTCAATTTTTTCTATTAATTTTAGTACCGATTTAGTAACTTCATCTAAATAAGTAATGTAACTATTATGAAATTCTAAGCTGAATTTATCAGCGTGGTCTGGAATTAATTCATTGGCTTCTTTTTTATAAGATTTCATTTCTAGGTGTAATTCTTTTTCGGTATTCCAATTATCAATCATTTTATTTATATGATTTATAATGTGACACTTACTAATGATGTAATACTTTTTTCTATCCCCTTGTTTTGTAAAGTACTCTAGTTGTTTTAAATCAACTAAATGATTTAAATGTGTAGAAATTGTACTTTTACTTGCACATAGGTTAACGACTAAATCGTCGAAAGTGGTTCCAACTTTTCCATTTAAAACTACATAAGAAATAATACGACTGGCTACAGGTGGTAGCTGGTCTCTGTTTTCTATTACCACTCCTAGTTTTTCAACGAGGCTATGTTTTTTTTCAAGAAGTGCGTTCTTCATAATTGTGTAAATTTGAGCAAATATAGTGTTGGTTCGGAATCTACCGAACTAAAAAAGAGTTAAAAAAAAGTTAAATGAATATATACTGTTTTTATGTTAATAAAATGATTTTTAAGTACTTTAAGATTTGAGATTTTTATAGGAATAAAATAGATATACATACATAAATTGAGAGAATATTGAAGTTTACCTTTTAGTAATGTTTAATTCTTTTTAATTAATTTTATACTTTAAATATTAAGTTAACTAGCAGTATTATTATAAATTACGCATTACCTAAATTTAACATGAAAAAAACATCAATTAGCCAGTCTCTATACGGCCTAACTCCAGAGGGAAAACAAGTGCAACTTTATACGCTTAAAAATAATGGAGGTATGGAGGTTAATATCATTACTTTTGGTGGTATTATTACTGCTTTAAAAGTACCTAATAAACATGGTGTGGTTAAAAATGTGGTTTTAGGTTACGATACATTAGAGCCTTATTTAACCAATCCCACATTTTTAGGAGCTATAATTGGTAGATATTGCAATCGTATTGCTAAAGGTGAATTTTCGCTAAATAAGACTGTATATAAATTGCCAATTAACAATGGTACTAATTGTTTACATGGCGGAAATAAAGGTTTTGATAAAGTACTTTGGAATGCTAAAACTATTGAAGATATAGACCGTGTTGGGTTAGAATTGTCTTACTTTAGTCCAGATCTGGAGGCAGGATTTCCTGGTAATTTAAAGGTGACAGTAGTGTATACTTTAACAGTCAATAATACTTTGGAAGTAAGCTATAAAGCCACTACAGATAAAACTACTGTTGTTAATTTAACACAACACTCTTATTTTAATTTATCTGGGGATTTTTCTAAAACTATTTTAGATCAGTTAGTCATGATAGATGCAGATGCTTATATACCTATTAATTCAGATGCTATTCCGCAAGGAAATATAGATACAGTACGTAATACACCATTCGATTTTAGAACACCAAAAAAAGTAGGGAAAGATATAAATGCTAACCATGACCAAATTGAAAAAGGAGGAGGTTTTGATCATTGTTGGGTTTTAAATCATCAAAATAAACACATCCGTTTAGCAGCAAGTGTACATGATGAGACTAGTGGCCGATATATGGAAGTGTTTACAGACGAGCCGGGAGTGCAGTTTTATACTGCAAATTTTTTAGATACTCCTTATAAGCCTCGTGTTGCTTTATGTTTAGAAACGCAACATTATCCAGATTCGCCTAATCAAGATGCTTTTCCTTCTACAGTTTTAAATCCAGAAGAGACTTATACATCGCACACAGCCTTTAAATTTTCTATAAAATAATAAAATTACATACTTGTGTTTTTTATGGCTTTAAAAATATTTTCTATAGAATAATCAAATAAGAATTGTTTGCTAATTCTTATCTTTAAAAACTTATTTGTTATTTATGATTGAAGCTTTAAAAAGACATTACGGGTATTTGTTTGAAGATGAGTTACTTCAAGACATAAATCAATGCGGACTTTTTAAATCCGTACCAGAGGGATTTACTCTTATGGATATTGGTCAGACTATTTCGCATATGCCATTATTAATTAGTGGAGCACTTAAAATTTTAAGAGAAGACGAGTGTGGAAATGAGTTACTATTGTATTTTATAGAACAAGGCGATACATGTACCATGAGTATCTCCTGTTGTATGGGGAATTCTAAAAGTGAAATTCGAGCAATAGCCGAAACTCCGGCAACTTTAATTATGATTCCTGTAGAAAAAATGGGAGCATGGATGGGTAAATATAAAAGTTGGCAAAATTTTATCCTTCAAAGTTATCATGAGCGTACTGTAGAATTATTAGAATCTATAGATAGTATTGCGTTCTTAAAAATGGACGAGCGTTTACTAAAATATCTGAAAGATAAAGCTATGGTAAATCATAATGAAATGATTACCGTAACACATCAAGATATTGCTCAAGATTTACATACTTCGCGAGTTGTTATTTCTAGATTACTAAAAAAGCTAGAAAACGATGGCAAATTAAAACTTTACCGGAATCAAATTCATTTAATAGACCTTTAAATTTAGTTTACTTAGCTTTTAATAGTTAGCAAACGCTTTAAGTTTGCTGTGTAACAAAGGTTACATAGTGAATTTTAGCTTAACAGTACATTTGTATAAATTTCACATATGGATATTTTACATGTTTTTGGTTATGTAGGCGCGCTTATTGTTGGGTTAGTTTTAGGACTTACAGGAGGTGGAGGCTCTATTTTAACTGTGCCTATTCTTGTTTATCTGCTTATGTTTAATCCCGTAACTGCTACTGCATACTCTTTGTTTATTGTAGGGGTGTCATCTAGTTTTGGGGCTTTTAAAAATTTTCAAAAGGGATTAGTGGATTTGAAAATTGCTGCTGTATTTGCAATTCCAGCGTTTACTATGGTATACCTTACGCGTAAATTTATTATTCCAGCAATTCCAAAAGCCATGTTTAATATTGGTGGTTTTCTAGTTACTAAAGATATCTTCATAATGGTAATGTTTGCAATTATGATGGTGACAGCCTCTGTAACCATGCTAAAACCTAAAGCAAATCATGAAAAGGTAAAAGGATATAGAAAATTAAGTAATCTTTTAATTTTTAATCAAGCTATTGTTATAGGTTTTTTTACAGGAATTGTTGGTGCTGGAGGCGGATTTATAATTATACCGGCATTAATAATTCTAGGAAACTTATCTATGAAAAAGGCTGTAGGTACATCCTTGTTTATTATTGCAATTAATTCATTAATTGGTTTTATTGGTGATATCGGAAATATTGAAATCGATTGGATATTTTTATTAACTTTTACAGCAATAGCAGTGGTTGGTATTTTTTTAGGAAGTTATATATCTAATTACATACCAGGTAAAAAGTTAAAAAAAGGGTTTGGTTGGTTTGTCTTAGTAATGGGAATTTATATAATAATTAAAGAAGTCGTAATGTAACAGGTGTTACGCAGTGAAATTAAAATCAGTTGTAATTTTACATAAAGAAATAGATTATGAAAGTAGATCAGATATATACAGGTTGTTTAGCGCAAGGCGCTTATTATATAGAAAGTAATGGTGAAGTAGCAATTATAGATCCGTTACGAGAAATAGAACCCTATGTTAATAGAGCAGAAAAGGAGGGAGCAAAAATTAAATATATTTTTGAAACACATTTTCATGCCGATTTTGTTAGCGGTCACGTAACTTTATCCGAACGAACTGGTGCTCCAATAATATATGGACCCACAGCAAATCCTTCTTTTAAAGCTATTATAGCTACCGATGGACAGGAATTTAAATTAGGTGATGTCATTATAAAAGTATTGCACACACCAGGTCATACTATGGAAAGTACCACCTTTTTATTGAAAAATGAATCTGGTAAAGATTATGCAATATTTAGCGGAGATACTTTATTTTTAGGTGATGTAGGCCGACCAGATTTGGCTCAGAAAAGTGATATTACACAAGATGATTTAGCTGGATTCTTATACGATAGTTTACGAACTAAAATCATGCCTTTAGCAGATGATGTTATAGTCTATCCTGGGCATGGTGCTGGTTCAGCTTGTGGTAAAAATATGATGAAAGAAACCGTAGATACACTCGGGAATCAGAAAAAAATGAACTATGCTTTGCGTCAAGACATGACTAAAGCTGAATTTGTTAAAGAAGTTACAGATGGTTTAACACCACCACCACAATATTTCCCTTTAAATGTAAAGATGAATAAAGAAGGCTATGATAATATTGATACAATCATAGAAAAAGGCACTAAAGCTTTAAATCCAGAAGAATTTGAAACCATTGCAAATGCTGTTGAAGCTTTGGTTTTAGATGTGCGTCATCAAAATGATTTTATAAAAGGCCACATACCTCGCTCTATTTTTATTGGATTACAAGGTGGATTTGCGCCATGGGTTGGTGCTTTAATCAAAGATGTAAAACAACCGATCTTATTAATTACAGATCCAGGAATGGAAGAGGAGGCTGTAATACGTCTGTCGCGTGTTGGTTTTGATAACACGTTAGGATATTTAGCAGGTGGATTTGAAGCTTGGAAATCTGCAGGTAAGGAATTCGATACAATTTCGTCTATAAGTGCAGAGGTGTTTAAAACACGGTTAGAAACAGAAAATGTAGAGGTGTTTGATGTGAGAAAGGATGCTGAATATACTTCTGAACACATTGAAAATGCAAAAAATGCATCTTTAGAATTTATAAATGATTATTTGTCAGAAATACCAAAAGACACTCCTTTTTATGTGCATTGCGCAGGAGGTTATAGATCTGTAATCGCAGCATCTATTTTAAAAAGTCGTGGTTATCATAATTTAATAGATGTTGCAGGGGGCATGAAAGCTATTCGCGAAGCAGGCATTCCTTTAACAAATTTTGTTTGTCCTTCTACTTTAAAAAATAAGTAAATTAAAATACGCCTCAATATTAACAATATTACTGTATAGGTTATAGTATTTATACAGTACTTAATTTTTAAATTAAATAAATATGAGTCGGTTTTCAGAATTAATTAAACAAGATAAGCCTGTTTTAGTCGATTTTTTTGCAGAATGGTGTGGCCCATGTAAAACTATGGCTCCTATTTTAAAAGCTGTAAAAGATAGTTTAGGTGAAACGGTTTCTATATTAAAAATAGATGTAGATAAAAACCAAGAATTAGCATCTAAGCTAAATGTAAGAGGGGTACCCACATTAATTTTATATAAATCAGGTACTCAAGTTTGGAGGCAATCTGGTGTGGTGCAACAGTCAGATTTAATTAACATTATAAAAAATAGTTAGTCCGCGGTTCAATTATTTAGAAAAGATTTTTAGCAAAAAAGCGTCCTAACGAGGACGCTTTTTTGACTTTTATATTTACGAAATACAATAGATTTTTATTAAATATTTTAGAGAATTGATATTTAAAGCTATAAACCTTCGTTGTAAAATGATGAATTCTATGTGTTTTGATTGCTTTTGTTAACATTTTTTTAGAAACCTGATTCGACATTGTTCTCAATTTTGAGTACCTTTGGTGTTTAACAAAGACTAGTTTAAATAGTGAATTTATTTAATCAACGTAAAAATAAATCGTTTAATTATAGGCCTAAGTTTCAGCAAGAAAACAAAACAGCTTCAGACGAAATTTCGTCTCAATGGGAAGCCCTTAAACAAACGAGAAAGCATCAAGGAAAACACGGCATGCGTTTAACGGGATGGTTAGTGATCTTTATTTTGGTGATTATTTTATGGTATGTATTAAGTAATTATGAATTGTAGTAAGTATTATGGGGATATTTAAAACCAGACAAAATAAAAAATTTACGTATACACCTCGTCATTTTAAAAGTGAAGGAGATGGGAGTCCGTTTGAGATAAAACATAAGTTTGACGATTATAGAAAAACTGTTGGACCAACAGGTGGAATAAAAACGAAATTTAAAAATGCTTTTGGCGAATTAAAAGAATCTCCAGATCGAGCAGCAAATCGTCGGATTAAAATTATTGTTGCCATACTAATTCTAATTTTTCTATTTATTATAGATTTTGATTTATCCATATTCCTTCCAAATTCATAATGGCAGATATTATTCAACTTTTACCAGACCATGTTGCAAATCAAATAGCAGCAGGAGAGGTAGTTCAACGCCCAGCTTCTGTAGTTAAAGAACTTTTAGAAAATGCTATAGATGCTAATGCTCAACATATAAAGTTATTAGTTAAAGACGCAGGAAAAACCTTAGTTCAAGTTATAGATGATGGTGTAGGAATGAGTGTTACAGATGCACGTTTAAGTTTTGAACGCCATGCCACATCTAAAATTAGGTCTGCCGAAGATTTATTTCAGCTCAATACCAAAGGGTTTCGAGGAGAAGCATTGGCTAGTATTGCTGCAATTGCACATGTAGAATTAAAAACTAAACAAGCCCAAGATGAGGTAGGAACAACGCTTACTATAGAAGGGAGCGAAGTTGTTAATCAGGATGTAGTTGTTACTCCCACAGGAACATCTATAGCTGTAAAACACTTGTTTTTTAATATTCCAGCACGTCGTAATTTTTTAAAATCTAATACTGTCGAGACTAGGCATATTATCGACGAATTTCAGCGTGTAGCTTTAGCTCATCCCAGCATTAGTTTTGTAATGTATCATAATGGATCTGAAGTTTTTAATTTACCTGAAAGTAATTACAGACAACGCATTGTTAATATTTTTGGTCCCAAAACCAATGAAAAATTGGTGCCTGTAAATGAAGATACAGATGTGCTTAAAATTTCAGGATTTGTTGGTAAACCTGAATATGCAAAGAAGTCTAGGGGCGAACAATTTTTCTTTGTTAACCACAGATTTATAAAAAGTGCTTATTTAAACCATGCCATTACAGCAGCTTTTGAAGGCTTAATAAAAGAGGGAACACATGCGAGTTATTTCTTAAATTTAGAAGTTAATCCGCAAACAATAGATATTAATATTCATCCTACAAAAACAGAAATAAAATTTGACGATGAACATACCTTGTATGCCATTTTAAGAGCTTCTGTTAAACATAGCTTAGGTCAGTTTAATATAGCTCCAGTTTTAGATTTTGATCGGGATGCTAATTTAGATACGCCATACGATTATTCTAATAAAACTGCACAAACACCAACTATTGAGGTGGATAGGTCGTTTAATCCGTTTGATATTGAAAAACCCCAAACACCATCTAGAGCTTCATCTTCACCTGCTTTTACCACACGAAAAGAGACACCAACTGCAAGTTGGGAAAGTTTATATGTAGGTATGGAATCAAAGGGCACTAAAACTACAACAGACTTTAGTGAAATTCAATTTGAAAGTGTAGAAAGCACAGCTTCTTTATTTGATGATTCGCAAATTTCAACAAAACAAGATTCGTATCAACTTCAAAATAAATATGTTTTAAGTGCAATTAAATCCGGAATGTTGGTTATCGATCAACATCGGGCTCATCAACGTGTGCTTTACGAAGAGTTTTTAGAATATATTACTGGAAAAAATACGGTAAGCCAACAGTTATTATTTCCATTAAATATTCAACTTTCAAAGCAAGAACAAGATATTATTTTAAATTTAAAGAGTGATTTAGAACATGTTGGATTTGTGTTTCAAAGTATTGAAAATCAGTCTGTAGAAATTATTGGGTTGCCAATTAATGTTCCAGAAAGCGAAGTAAGTATTATATTAGAACAATTAATTAGTGATGTAGAACAAGAGGTTCCCGATGCAAATTTTAGTGCTGCAGATTTATTAGCTAAATCCTTAGCAAAAAGTCTAGCAATAAAATCTGGACAATCTTTATCACAAACAGAGCAAGAGCATTTGGTAAATAGCTTATTCGCTTGTAAAGACCCCAGTGTGTCTCCTGTTAATAGGCCAACATTTATTACCATGACGGTAGATGAGTTGGATAAAAAATTTATGTAAATTAACGAAAAAAAAGTGCTATGAATAGAATTTCCGAAACAGTAAAACACCTTATTATAATAAATGTGATCATGTTTATCGGAACCATGATAGTAGGTGGAGGTACATTATTTTACGATTGGTTTGCATTACATTTTCCTAAAAATGAAGCTTTCCAACCTTGGCAAATATTTACACATATGTTTATGCATGGTGGTTTTATGCATATTGCTTTTAATATGTTAGCTCTTTGGATGTTTGGAACGCCTGTAGAACAACGATTTGGTAGTAAAAAATTCTTGTTTTTCTATTTGTCTTCTGGGCTTGGTGCCGCATTATTAATGTTAGGATATTACTTTTTTCAATATAGTTCTGGGATGTCTGCTTTAGAAGCCGCAGGATTTGATCCTGCAGAAACGTTAGAAACGTTACGTTCAGGTTATGCTATGTACGATACGCGTTGGTCTCAAGTTCTAGATGGCGATCAGTTAGGGAAATTTGTAAGTGTATTTAATGGCACTATGGTTGGTGCTTCGGGCGCAATTATGGGCGTATTGGTTGCCTTTGGTATGTTATATCCAGAATCTAAATTAATGATGATATTTTTACCAATACCTATTAAAGCAAAGTATTTTATTCCGGGAATTATTGCTTTAGATTTAATTTCTGCCATAACAGGACAGTCGTTTTTTAGTCCAAGTAATACAGCCTATGTAGCTCATGTTGGAGGTGCATTAACAGGATTCTTAATTATGTGGTATTGGAAAAAAACACAATTCGATAAAAACCGTTGGGATTAATTTATGAATACACTTAATCAAGATATTAAACAAAAACTATCACATTTAAATGTATTAGAAAAAATAATAGCAATAAATGTTGTTGTTTTTGTTATTGGAGTTATTTTAAAAGCATTAAAGGCGGTTTTACCTTACTTTATTAGTTTAAAATGGTTTGAATTATCAAGTCATTTATCAGAGCTCATAGTCACTCCATGGTCTTTTATTACGTATGCATTTGTACACTACGATTTTATACATTTGTTATTTAATATGTTGTGGTTGTATTTTATCGGACAATGGTTTTTAAACATGTTCAGTAAAAAATTAGCCATAAATATTTATTTTTTAGGCGCAATTGCAGGCGCACTTGTATTTCTTTTAGGCTATAATTTATTACCTAATGTATTTAATTCTGGTGGACGTTTGGTTGGTGCATCTGCAGCAGTACGAGCGTTACTCATTTTTATGTGTGCTTACATGCCGCAAATGGATTTAAGGTTTTTTATGTTTAATATTAAACTCTGGATTGTTGGTGCAGCTATAGTTACTTTAGATGTTTTAGGACTTGGAAGTATTAATGCAGGTGGAAATTTGGCACATATTGGAGGTGCAGCTCTTGGTTTTATATATGCCATGCAATATAAACAAGGTACAGATATAGGAAAAGGATTTGAAATGCTTGTAGACACCATTACAGGATGGTTCTCTAAGTCGGGGAAATCACCTCTAAAAACGGTTTATAAACAAACCAATAAAAAAATGGGAGGTTTTAAAAAAGAAGAGTTTGATGCCTTTACAAAACAAAAGCGTATAGATATTATTTTAGATAAAATTAGTAAAAGTGGTTATGACAGCTTAACTAAAGAGGAAAAAGAATTTTTATTTAAAGCTGGAAAGTAAGTATGAGTAAATTAAACGTTATTGATAAATTTATTTTTTTCATCAATTCGGTTTTGGCTACTTTACTGCTATTATCTTATATTTTGCCATTTTTTCAACCTAAGCATTTTACACTCTTATCTGTTTTAAGTCTAACAGTCCCTGTTTTAATAATAATAAATGTATTATTTGTTTTATACTGGTTGCTAAAATTAAAACTGCAAATGTTACTGTCTTTTTTAGTCTTAGTGTTTGGTTATTTTTATATGGGTACGTTGTTTAAGATAGGAGGATCTACAGTAGCGGAAAATGCAAATACTATCTCTATTATGAGTTATAATGTGAGATTATTTAATATTTATGATTGGATTCCAAATACAGATGTAGGTAAAGATATTTCTAATTTTGTAAAATCAGAACAACCAGATATTTTAAGTTTGCAAGAATATCATCCTAATAATAAGAGTATAGATTTTTCATTTTATAAGTATAGCTATATTCAATTAGCGGGTGAAAAAAAACAATTTGGTCAGGCTATTTTTTCTCAATATCCAATTGTAAATAAAGGATCTATAAAATTTCCAAACACACCTAACAATGCTATTTTTGCTGACGTTGTTAAAAATAATGATACAATTCGTGTATACAACATTCACTTACAATCTTTGCGTATAAACACTCAAGTAGAAGCATTGAAAAAAGAAGATTCGGCGCGATTATTAAAGAGTATAGGTCAATCTTTTGCCATGCAACAAGATCAAACAGAGTTGTTTTTGGAACATAAAAAGACCTGTAAATATAAAATGATTATTACTGGCGATTTAAATAATACAGCTTATTCTTATGTGTATAGAATGATTCGCGGGAATTTAGATGATACTTTTAAGGAAGCTGGTACTGGATTTGGAAAGACATTTAATTTTAAATTTTTTCCTGTACGGATAGATTTTATTTTTGCTGATGGAGCTAATTTTACGATTAACAGCTTTAAAACCTTTAATGATGAGGTACATTCAGATCATTATCCTATAATGACAACATTATCCTTACATTAAACTACAATCTACTGCATCGGCAATTATATGAATAACTAATCCTAAACCTATCAGACGCGTTTTCTTAGGAATTACTAATAAAACATATAATGCAATGGCCCAATAGGAGTGGAGCGGATGAAAATTAATACTACAACGTCCGGGACTAAAAATAGGTGAGGCTAATAAATGGTCTAAATCGATTAGCATGCCGCAAATCATAATAACATAAGCGTATTTCCAGCGTGGTTTATAAAATAATAATGCCACAGCTAAGGGACCCAAAAAATGAATTCCGTAATGTATAAGCGTTTGTAACATTATAAAGACAGGTCTTGATTTTCTAAATAATCTAAGGCATTTGGACCTTCATTAAAGAGTAAATCTAAAACACTTAAATTGTTTATAAACCCATGTTTATCGTCGAAGACTTGGGTATATTTCTCGTTTTGAAAGTTTAGATCCGATTTTGGATTTACCAAGTGTCTTAGATCTGAGGCGCCTACTATATCGTGTTTAAATTCTTGAGTTTCTTGGATTGATTTTTCTAACTGAAGACATTCAGAAATAACTTCGAAACAGTTCATGTTAAAATCTAAAATATATTCAGCTTTAGTTTCAAAAAGCGGGCGTAAATCATCTTCATAATATTCAAAGAACGGAGACGTTTTATAAGCAGATAGTAAAGATTTCCAATGTACACTTTGCCAATCTTCTGCATAAGAAATTTTTACATCACGATATTTCTGTCTGTTTTTCTGTGTGTAAACTACTGGAATATTTAATAATAATTTCCCATTAGCACCGTAAATATAGGTGCGTGTTCTATAGGTTTGCTTTGCAAAATTATCATCCATTTCAAAAGTTACCACATCAGACTGTGCCATGACGGCCATGTGGGCAATATTAGGGAAATATGTAGGATGTAAAATACTTGTCAAACTCATAAACACATTAGGCCTTTGCTTTTTTACGCTTTCTATAGGTGTTAAAACCAAATAAACCTGCGATAACTATAAGTGCTGGAATTAAATAAGATACTGGTTTTCCGCTACCGCCAACAGTAGTAAAGAATCGATCCCAACGCGGTTTACCGTATTGATCCCAGCTCATCCAAATAAATACAGGTTTTCCCACAACATGATCAAAAGGTACAAAGCCCCAAGCTCTAGCATCTTGAGAGTTATGTCTGTTGTCTCCCATCATCCAATAATAATCTTGTTTAAACGTATAGCTAGTGGTTGCCTCACCGTTTACATAAATTTTACTCCCTTTCACTTGTAAAGTATTGCCTTCATATTCCGTAATAACGCGTTTATAAAGTGGTAATACATCTACATTTAAATCTATAGTTTTACCGGCTTCAGGAATGTATAATGGTCCGAAAAAATCGTTATTCCAGTTATAATTTGGATCTTGAGGAAAAATTCTAGGATCTCTAACTCCTTGTTCTTCTTTAATTGGAGTTATACTCGCTACGTTTGGATGATTTTTAAATTGTTCTACAGCTTCGTCTGTAATAGACATAAACATATAAGTGTTCTGATCGTTAATTATCCCAAATCGATCTGTTATTCCGTAACGGTCTGCTAGTTCTTTAGGATTAAATTGATGCGTTTTAGGCTGTACTAAATAACTAAACTGCAGCTTAGCGCGATCTGGTAATTCATTTTGTTTACCATTTATAAAAACATAACCATCTCTTACTTCTAAAGAGTCACCAGGTAAACCAACACAACGTTTTACATAGTTAGATTTTTTATCGACAGGTTTCCAATGGTTACGGTCTGGGGTATTAAAAAAGTCTGTAACAGTATCTACTGGCCAGTTAAATACAACAATATCGTTGCGTTCTATGTCTTGAAAGCCAGGTAGTCTAAGATAAGGTAAAAGGGTTTTGTTTTTTAAAGATTGATCTTTTGTCTCTAAATTATCGTCTGCTATATATGATTTTAGTTTGGTTTTTGGAATTGAATCGTGCACCATAGGTAAGGCCAAAGTAGTTTGCGGAATTCGAGGCCCATAATTTAATTTACTTACAAATAAAAAATCTCCAATAAGTAATGTTTTTTCTAAAGATGATGTAGGAATAGTAAAGGGTTGAATAATGTAAGTATGTACTATAGTAGCAGCAACAATGGCAAAGAGTATAGAGCTAACCCAATCTCCAGCACTTGTTCTAGGTTCTAAACTCCTGTTTTCAATATAGTTTAAATCAGTAGCAACATAATTTAGATAATAGTTGTAAAAACCTAATGTTACAATTGCTAGAATGGTATCTAAAGTAGTGTTTTTACCAAAACTTCTAGCAGTTTCGACCCAAATTACAGGAAACATAATTAAGTTTACAATAGGTAAAAAGAGTAAGATTGTCCACCACCAAGGTCTATTGATGATCTTCATTAATACAATAGCATTATAAACAGGAATAAAAGCTTCCCATGCTTGTTTACCTGCTTTTACATAAAGTTTCCAAGTTCCTAATCCGTGAACAACTTGGATGATTAAAATAAAAATAAACCACTGAGTTAAAGTCATAATTTAATTGGGTTATTAATTGTCTAAAAGACAACAATTATACTGAATTATTTGAATTAGTATAGCTACTGCGTATAATGTAACAGATTTTTTTAATATTAACCAATGTTTAACACGTCTTTCATACTAAAAACACCAGTTTTTCCAACTAGCCATTCTGCTGCAATTACAGCTCCTAATGCAAAACCTTCTCTATTATGTGCTTTATGTTCTATTGTAATGGTATCTACATTACTTTCGTAAGCGACCACATGTGTACCAGGAACTTCAGGAATACGTTTTGCAACTATAGGGATAGTTGTAGGTTCTGAAGTGTTTAACGCCCAATCTTTATAGGTTTTATGTTCAGAAATAATATCGTTAGCTAGGGAAATGGCAGTTCCGCTAGGTTCGTCTAATTTTTGAGTATGATGAATTTCTTCCATAGATATGTTGTATTGATCTAGGTTACTCATCATTTTAGCTAGATTTTTATTTAATTCGAAAAAGATGTTTACACCCAGACTAAAATTTGAAGCATAAATAAATCCCCCTTTTTGTGCATTGCATAACGCCGTCATTTTATCGTAATCTTCTAGCCAACCCGTTGTTCCAGAGACAACAGGAACACCGTTGTTAAAACAATTAGAAATATTCCCAACGGCAGCGCTTGGCATGCTAAAATCGATTGCAATATCTGCATCTTTTATATTGTATTCAGGATTTTCTATACTTGCTTTAATTACTATGTCATGGCCACGTTTAAGAGCTATTTGTTCTATGGTTTTACCCATTTTTCCATATCCTAGTAATGCTATTTTCATATTTTTAAAATTTAAAGTTAAAGGAAAAACCTAGATTAGTAGAGCGTTCTACCTCATTGTAATTAAAATGTGGTGCTAATGATAAATTATCGTCTATATTAAACTGTAGTAAATGGGCATCTACATTTGCATCTACAATGTTTAATACATATAACCCAATGGTGACTAATAAAGATAATTCTTTATTTTCTCGTAATTGTTCTTGTGCATTTATTAAACCATCATCAGAGATTCTTCCGTAAAATTCATCGTCTGTAAAGCCTGCTAATCTACGTTTATAAGCATCGCGATAGCGATTATAAGCATTATTATTATCTATATAAAAGTAAACACCTGTACCAATGGCAGCGTATACAATAGGAATTTTCCAATATTTTCTGTTATATGCTTGTCCTAAACCCGGTAATATTGCTGAATAAAAAGCTGCACGTGCGGGAGCTAATGGATCTGTTAATCTGGATTCTTTTTTAGAAATATTATTAGCAAGTGTATCGTTAGTTGTGACTGCATTTGCTTCTTCGGTAACGATAATCTTAGCATTGTCCACAACAAGTGTGTCTGTAGATTTGTTAGGTGTTACAGATTTTGATTTACCATCATCTTGCGCTAGGCTATTTAAGCAGAATAAAAATGAAAGTAGAGTAGTTATAAAAAATTTACTTTGCACTCTGTACAAGTTTTTTTATACGATTAAAATCTTCTTCAGAGTGAAATGGAATGGTGATTTTTCCTTTTCCATTTTTAGCCACTTTAATATCGATTTTATGACCGAAATAATCTGAAAAATCTTCGATACTTTTAGTCACAAATTGTGGCGTATCGTCTTCTTTTTTCTCTGGTTTTTGAGGATCTAAAGATTTAGTTTCGTTATAATTTCTTACTAAAGTCTCCGTATCTCTAACAGAAAGTTTTTGTTTTAAAATACGGGTATAGATATCTATTTGAGTACTTTGGTCTTCAATATTAATAATAGCACGACCGTGTCCCATAGATATAAAACCATCTCGCATTCCTGTTTGAATGATTGGGTCTAATTTTAAAAGGCGTAAATAGTTAGCGATAGTCGATCTTTTTTTACCAACACGCTCGCTCATTTGTTCTTGTGTTAAATTAATCTCATCAATTAAACGTTGGTAAGATAATGCGATTTCAATAGGGTCTAAATCTTGACGTTGGATATTTTCTACCAAAGCCATTTCTAGAGATTCCTGATCGTTTGCAATACGTATATATGCAGGAATTGTTTTTAATCCTAAATGCTCGGAGGCTCTAAAACGGCGTTCACCAGATACTAATTGGTAAGTGTTAAAATCTAATTTTCTAACGGTTATAGGCTGAATAACACCTAATTCTTTGATAGATGAAGCGAGTTCGCGCAGTGATTCTTCATTAAAATTAGTACGTGGCTGAAATGGGTTCATTTCAATAGTATCTAATTCTAATTCTACAATATTTCCTATAACTTTATCTGCATTTTTGTCTTGAACCGAGTTTATATCATTACTAGGGTCTTTTAACAATGCAGATAATCCTCTTCCTAATGCTTGTTTCTTTACTGCCTTCGCCATATTCTTATTTAGGAGTTTTTATTTATTACTTCTTTTGCCAAACTTAAATAGTTAATGGCACCTTTACTACTAGCATCAAAGTTAATAATGCTTTCTCCAAAACTTGGAGCTTCACTTAAACGTACATTTCGTTGTATAATTGTTTTAAAAACCATATCGTTAAAATGCTTCTGAACTTCCTCTACTACTTGGTTTGAAAGTCTTAAACGCGAATCGTACATGGTTAATAATAATCCTTCAATATCTAATTCAGGATTGTGTATTTTTTGAACACTTTTAACAGTGTTAAGTAATTTTCCTAATCCTTCTAATGCAAAATATTCACATTGAATAGGTATAATAACAGCGTCTGAAGCTGTTAATGCATTAAGGGTAAGTAAACCTAAAGATGGAGCACAGTCTATAATAATAAAATCATAATCGTCTTTAATTTCAATTAAAGAGCGTCTCATCATATATTCTCTATCATCTTTGTCTACCAATTCAATTTCAATAGCCACTAAGTCTATATGCGATGCAATGATATCTAGATTAGGTGTATCTGTTTTTAAAATGGCTTCTTTAGCTGTATTAGTATGTTCTAATAACTGGTAGGTTCCAATTTCAATAGTTTCTACATCTATGCCTAATCCAGAAGTGGCATTGGCTTGAGGATCGGCATCAATTAGCAATACTTTCTTTTCAAGCACCCCTAATGAGGCTGCTAAATTAACAGAAGTGGTAGTTTTTCCTACACCTCCTTTTTGATTTGCAATTGCAATGATCTTACCCATTAATAGTTTGGTTTTAGTAGGTGTAAAAATACAACTATTTATGAGTTTTAAAAATGTAACTTGTTAACAAATGTTAAGTGAAATTTCTTTTTTATAATGCGAGTTGTTTTGGATATAACCTAAAGTTAGCTGTTTGAGTTGAGAATATGGAATTTAAAGGTGTTTTAATGTTGTAGTTAAGCAAATATTGGTGTTCGCAAAAGCAATTTATTTATTTTAATTGTAAAGAAAATTAATTTATGTCTTTTTAACGTTTTAAGATGCTTTCGCCTAAATTAATGTCTAAAGCCATGTCTTCCAGGTTGGTGTTTTCTAAAAATAATTTTAATTCACCGCGAACCGATTTAAACTTTGCATGCATAGGGCATGGATTACTTTCACTACAGGTGCTTAATCCTGTGCCACAATCTTCATAAACATGGTTTCCATCTATAGCAGTAACAATATCTGCCAAAGTAATATTTTTCATTTTTACTTTTTCAATTTCAAAACCTCCATGCGCACCTTTTTTAGAGCTTACAACATTGTTTTTTACTAGTTTTTGTAAAATTTTAGCTGTAAAAGCTTCTGGTGAATCAATTTCTTTAGCAATTTCTTTTGGACTAACACGTTGATTTTTTAAAGAGTTTACTGCGATAAAGATAGATGCTCTAATGCCGTATTCACATGCTTTTGAAAACATAGTTTTTGGGTGTTGGTTTTAAAACATCAACATAAAGTAAGGATAAATTTATCCGAATTAAATGAGTTGATATTTTAAAAAATTAAATTATTCTGGTTGTTAATTTGTTATAATAGTATGTGTAACTGTTTTTTAAAGGTATAAAATAAAGTATTATGTGTAAATGACTAACATCAGTTTTTAGTTTTTTATTGAAGACTCAGAGAGTTTAAATAAGTGCAGAATAGCTTATAACTCCCAAAAATAAGGCGTTTATAGACGGTTTTTATTTTGTGTAATTTTTTTAATAAAAGAGAAAATAATCTCAATTAAATATAAAAACGTAGTTTTAGGATGTTCTCTGTAATAAAATGTTGAGGATTTGAACAATAGTATCATAAAATCCTGTCTTACTATCTAAAGCATAAAATGATTTATACGTAGAAAGTAAATTATAATGCGTTTTATGATCATTATCTACTACTAACAAAATGTCTTTTCGATTATAAATAGCAAGACAATCCATAATTTGGATCAGTAAGTCTAATGTTAGGTTGGTATGAGATATGATGTAAATGGCATGGTTATCATTTTCAATAGCTTGTTTTGAAATGACTTTAGCAGATGTGGACGTGGGGGAAAGGTCGACGTCAAAGCCAGTATTAGCTAACGCTGATGCTTTAAAATTTACATCCCTATCGCTAGCATCTTGATGTATATTAGTAAGTAAAATACGCGGACGACGCCCTTCTATTTGAGCAAATGTGTTACAACGTTTTTTTGCTGTTAACATGGCGTCTATATTAGTTTTCATTACTAAGTTGACTTAAGTTATTTAGAATCTCACTTAGTGTAGCTTGTTTTTTAACAGCACTAATACATAGTTTTAATATGTTTTCGGGAGTATCGTTAATATGTTTTTTTAAATTTAAAAGCGCAAGTTTTACAGCTTTTTGATCATGTGCAGTAAAAGTATTGTTTAGAGCATTGACTTCAGATTTGTATATAGATTTACTGGTATCTCTTAAAGGCTGCCTGTCTTGAATAAGATCTGGGTATTGCCCCGTTTTTAAATAGGTTTCAAATAAATTCCAGGTTTTAATTGCAATGTCATGCGTTTGTTTTTCTACATAAAAACTGCCTCCCCAAGGATCTATTGTTCTTATAATTTGGGTTTCTTTTTGCAAATATAATGGTACGTTTTTATGTGAATCGTGTGTTAATTTAGGTTGAGATATAGACTGTACACCTCCAAAAATTGCAGTTGTTGTTTGAAGTGTTATTTGCGTTAAGGTATCGCAAGTATTAAGCGAGCTACTAGGTTGTATTACAGTATTTATATGCAAAGCTAATGCATGGTCTTGTTTGGGATTAAAAGTTTTTACAAGCTTACTCCATACCAGTCTAGCAGCGCGAAGTTTAGCTATTTCAGTAAAATGATGTAACCCAATAGAAAGGTTAAAGGAGATGCGTTTAGCAATATTATCTATTAATATTCCGGAATCTAAGCCCTTTTTTAAAAAATTATATCCAGAAATTAACATGCAAGTCAATTCAATTTCGGGAGCAGTTGTGTTATTATGGTGTCCTGAAATTTCTATTTTGTTGAAATTTGGTAAAAGTGAATTAGAAAATATTAACGCATCTACGTTTAAAGTGTGTGTATGCAACTCGTGCTTTGTGACATTAATGTAAAAACCACCTTTTAAAGTGTCTGGTTTTATACTTTGAGATTCTGCTAATACTACTAAAAAAGCAAGTGTTGGTATAGCTTGGTTGTTATTTTTTATAAAAAACACACATTCGTTTAGAGAAATATCTTTGAAAATGGTTTTAAAGTCTGATAAAGTCTCTAAGTTAATTAATGATTTAAAATCTAAAAGAAATTGACGCTGCCCAGCTTTAAATTGCGTTTTAAGAAATAGATTATATTCTTCGCAATTTTTTGGAGTATCTAATTTTAAATTTTTCCAAGGCGATGTTAAATACATGGTTGATGAAATACCTCGTAAAAACGGAGGTATACCTGCAGCAAAATCTAAATGTTGTACATCTTCTAGAACGTCGCTAGTATATACTAAATCGTCATCTAAAGTCTGTGTAACTTTTTCTTTTGTGTTTATTAATGTGATATGTTGCAGATTTTTTCTACTCATGTTAAGATTTTGATGTACTATTTCTCAGATTGTAATTTGTTTTGTTCTATGTGTTCCGCTAAACGTTTAGGGATAATAGGTTCAATAAGAGTTTTTCTAGGATTGTGTTTTATAAATGGATATAATTCAAGCTTTTCCTTTATTTTTTCTTTAGAGTTAGAATGGGTATTAGCACCAATTATTAACTGGGTTTCAGAATCAAATAATGCTTGTTCTTTATCTGCACTTTCTTTTATTTTTTTCTGAATTAATCCTTCTTTTAGTAATTTTAAAATTCCGCCATTAGCTTCAATATCTTTAAACAATTCGAGTGCTTTTTCCGCTAATTGTTGCGTTAAATTCTCAATGTAATACGAGCCGTCTGAAGGATTGCAAACAGCACCTAATACGTTTTTTTGTTTTAAAAGATGTAATTGATTTCTAGAATTTTGTTCGCTAGTATTGTGTTGTTTTCTATAAATAGAATGGTGTGCGACATTGCAAATGCTATCTGCCCCGCCAAGTATAGCGCTCATGTATTCTGTAGTGAGTCTAGATATATTAGTTTTACTACTGTATATTGTTTTGTTACGTTTTGTTGGAGTTGCTAGAATATGGCATTGGGTGTTTATATTATAGGCCGAAGCCAAAGTGTGCCATAACATACGTAAAGCACGGATTTTTGCAATTTCAAAAAAATAGTTTGAACCTATGGCAACTTTAAATGTTAGTTCTGTTTTTATGTCTTTAGAGAACCGATTTAAATACTCATTTGCATGTGCTAAACCGTAAGCTAATTGTTGTTTGATTGTAGCGCCTGCATTTTGGTAATCAATTAAATTTATACTTAGGTTGCTCTTTAAATGGTTAGAAGATTTTAAAATAGATTCTAAAACTTTAAAATCTGTAGACATGGATTTGTACCAATTTCCATCTGTTATTAAATGTCCAATAATATCAAAATTTAAATAAAAATTGGCCTCTTTTTCTTGAGCTATGGTATTTAATTTTGAGACAAAACTAGAATCACAAAATTGTACATTAAAATATATAGGTGTTTTAGAAAGGTTTATATTTTTAAGTAAAACATTTAAATCGCATTGAGTTGTAGGTACAATAAAAAGTATAGCATCTGCATGGTTGTCTAATGCATGACTAGCTATTGTGTTAGACTTTTCTTCAGAATTAACATATATGGTTTGGGTAATTTTAAATGGAGATAAAGACGATTTAAAGTTGAAGCTATCTTCTTTAAAATCGTCTTCATTGTAAAATGGCTTAACATTTATATCTTCTGGGGTTTGCCAAATTAAAGTCTTATTATAATCGGCACCATTTAAATCGTATTGAATTTTTTGTTTCCACGCTTTAGCAGATACTGTAGTAAAATCTTCAAACAAATTGGTGTTATTCATGCGAATTTACATTTAAACTGTCTTCGTACTCAATAATATAAATATCTTCGTTTTCACGCTTTAAATAATACGTTTCTCTAGCAAATTTCTCTAATCCATATTCTGTGTTCAACTTTTTATAGGCTTTCCGATCTTTATTGATTTCATTAATGTAATATTCTTTTTTATCGTTTAATTTATCGATATCGTTATTTAATTCATTATGAATTAGAAAAGAATTACTATCAAAAAAAAGCATCCAAACAATAAAGCCAATCCCAGGAATTACAAAAGGATTTTTAAAGGGTTTTACATATTTGTTATTGAAAAATTTCAACTTCATATTAGCTTTTCATTTATTATCGTTCTCACGATATCTATAGCAACAGTATTAAATTTATTATTAGGGATAATAATGTCAGCATATTCTTTCATGGGTTCAATAAATTGCTGATGCATTGGTTTTAATGTGGTTTGGTAACGGTTTAAAACTTCATCTAAATCGCGACCACGTTCTGCGATATCTCGTTTTAAACGTCTAATTAAACGTTCATCACTATCTGCATGTACAAATATTTTTATATCGAATAACTCGCGAATATCTGGGTGAGTGAATATTAATATTCCTTCAACAATCATAACTTTTCTTGGATGCGTTAAAACGGTATCTCCAGTTCTGTTATGTTTCACAAAAGAATATACTGGTTGCTCTATAGGTTGTCCAGCTTTTAATAGTTTTAAATGTGTTACTAACAAATCGAAATCGATAGATTTTGGATGATCAAAATTTATGCGTTTACGTTCGTCGTAAGAAAGGTGAGAGGTGTCGTTATAGTAAGAGTCCTGAGATATAATACCAACTTCAGCTTCTGGAAGTTCGTTTAAAATTTGATTTACTACGGTTGTTTTTCCACAACCTGTTCCACCTGTAAGACCTATAATTAGCATTGATTTTTGTGTTTAATGAATGGGCAAATTTAAGACTAATTCTTGGGAATAATTTTAACTATTCCAACATTTTCAATTCCAACATAAATAAATTCATCAGGACCTTGTACTACAGCGCGTACACGGCCAATATCTTCTAGTATGCGCTCTTCTTTTATAACGCTATTATTTTTAATGATACAACGGTTTAAATATTGAAATTTTAACGATCCAACTAGTATATTGCCTTTCCAACCCGAGTATTTGTTAGATGTTACGTAACACATCCCTGATGGTGCTATAGAAGGTGTCCAATGATGAATAGGGGATGCCATGCCTTTTTTTTCGGTAAAATCTGATATTGATGTACCCCAATAATTAATGCCAAACGTAACCACAGGCCAACCGTAATTTTTTCCTTTAGAGATGATATTAATTTCGTCACCACCTTTGGGGCCATGTTCGTGTGCCCAAATGGTATTGGTTTCAGGATTTAAAATCATGCCTTGCGGATTTCTATGACCGTAAGTATAAATGGCTTTTTTAGCTTTTGGAGTATTTACAAACGGATTATCTGAAGGGATACTGCCATCGTCATGTAAACGATAAATTTTACCACCATCTCGTGTTATATCCTGAGGGTTTTTATCGCGCTGTCCGCGTTCTCCAATACTAAAGTAAAGGTAATTGTTTTGGTCGAAAAGAATTCGGGATCCAAAGTGATCTCCGCTTGTATAATTTGGGGTTGCTTTGTATAAGAGTTCTTTATCAATGAGGCTATTATTTTTAATTTTTGCACGCATTAGTGCTGTGTTTGCACCAGAGCCTTCCCCTTCAGAAGATGCGTATGTAAAATAAATCCAGCCGTTGTCTTTATAATTTGGGTGTAATGCAATATCTAATAAGCCACCTTGTCCTAATCTAGTTATTTTGGGTAAACCTGAAATATTGGTTTTTTTGCCATTTTTAAAATGCACTAATGCACCAGACTTTTCTGTTATTAGCATTGCATTGTCTGGAAGAAAAACAAATCCCCAAGGAATATCTATGCCCGAAACAATAACTTCATAATCGTAAGTTGAGGAGCTAGATTTTTTTTCTTGAGCACAAGCAAAAAAATGAAGTAGTAAAAGTGTTAGTAATAAATGTTTTACGTGTTTCATTAAATTGTTTTTTAAATAATTATTTACAATTTAATAAAAAAATAGTTTGTTTTTAATAAAAAGATGTATATTTGCACCCTCGATAATTTTTCGGGGTGTAGCGTAGCCCGGTTATCGCGCCGCGTTTGGGACGCGGAGGTCGCAGGTTCGAATCCTGCCACCCCGACAATAGTCAATATTAAATTGATTCAAAACCTTGTAAGTCTTATGATTTACGAGGTTTTATTGTTTTTAGACATTCATTTAAATTGATGTCATATCAATCTAATTGGTTCACACTTTTTAAATCATAAAAATGTGAATCGATTGACTAAAATACGGGTATAGTAATAGTTGATTTGACTTTCGTTTTAACTCAGGTTTAATTTTTAAGACAACAGCTATGCAAACACAATCCAACTTCAATGTATTGTTCTGGGTACATGCTACTAATGTTTGCCTTGGTCGATTGTAATAATTTTTACGACTCATGCGAATTTGTGGTAACATTTGCTGTGTCTTGTGCCGAAACATTACGTCATCAGAATTCTCCAACTAATGCGGTCATGATCTTTTTTCATACCAACGGATTTCGTAAGGACCTGCCACAATATTACCGCAATATAATTATCAAAACAGAAACGCCTACTAATTCAAACTTCGACCTAATAAAAGCAGCTTACAAAGCGCTTGATTGTATTTATATAAAAGATTTTCATCACAAAAAGGTAGGAGTAATTGTCATGAATTTAATGCCAGAAAATCAAAAACAATTTAGTCTATTCTCCAACGATAATCCAAAGCACCAACCCTAATGGCTATAGTCGACAGGCTAAATACGTCTTACGGAAACAATAAAGTAAAGTTTGGTGCTCAGTCTCCTCGGCCTCCAATGGAAAATGAAAGAAGAACGCTTATCTCCCAGATATTCTACACATATCAATGATCTTATTCGGGTAAAGGTTTAGGTTCTTAAATTATTATAAATCGTAAAAAAGTAAATGTTATAATTGAAAACTTCTTGTTTTAATTTCGATAGTTATCTTGATACTTCCTATATAATGTTAAAAAAAACATTTCTTACCAACTATAAATCCTCATATATCAAATATATAATTTAGGTGAATTTAAGTTGTATGTAAAATATATTTAAACGAAATTAAACCTTAATTATAGGTCTCCTTTACTTTTAAGTTAAAATGAAAGGAATATCTTATATGTTATTTGTAAAATAGTTACTTTTTTGTATTAAAATAATCATTAACTTATTAATAATAACCTGTCACTTAAACTTTAAGCATCATGAAATTAGAAAAGATATTAGATAAATTAGGATCAATTGAAAAAAATTCTTTTATCAAAATAATAGATAATATCATATCTAAAAATCCCAGAAATATTAAGGAGATAAATAAAATATTAAGTTCTACAGATAAAGGATTAAAATCAGTTGACAATCAAAATATATCTAGAATCTTTGAATTAACTGAGAAAGAATTTCAAGAACATATAAATTGTGAATTTCAAGAAATTACATCTCAATTAGATTTATTAATTGATATTATTATTAGAGATGGAAATTGTATAATGAAACAAGATTGGTTTTCACGTTTATATGAAAAAGAAATTAAAAATTTAAAAACTAAAATTAAAAATTTAAATGCAGATTTTGATAAAGACAAATCAGAATTAAGTCCATCAAGAATCAGGGATTATAAAATTTATAAATCTTGTCTTAAAACTGCTTATCATAATGATGTTGATAATAATAGAGAAGCTAGAATAACTTCAGATGAGTTATCCATTTTACTTACATTAGCTAATCAGCTTGATCTTTCACAAGAAGAAGAAAAGTTAATTAATTACTCAATTTTACCGGTAAAAAAACTAGATATACAGGAAGTTATTAAGAGTTTGAAAAACATAGGTGTGATTTTCTACTCAAACAAGGAAAATACTATATATGTAGCTGACGAAATAGTAAGATTATTAAGAAAAGTAAGACAGCAGGAAGTTGCTGATAAATTTTATCGAAGAACACTTAAACTTTTAAGAGAGCCAATAATAAACAAAATTTGTAAAGACCACAATATAGATAGAAAGTTACCGTATTCTGTTAAAATTGAAGAAATAATAAAAGAAGGAGTTTCATTTACTAATTTACTTTTAGATGATATTTATAAATCAGGAAGTAATCTTACGGAAAAGAAAAAAACGCTAAACGAGCTTTGTGAGAAAGGGTTAGGTATAGCTAATTTGAAAGGGAGCGTTCTAGAAGATAAGATAGTTAGTTTAATTGAGCACTTTGAAAATATTGAAAAAGATGAAAAAGTTGGTATTTCTATTGATGGTTTCGACAAATTATTAACTGAGCTAAATTTATCATTACCAAAATTAAATAAGCAAATTAAAGATCAATTTGAGTTGCAAGATGAATATGTATTAAAAGCAGACTTTCTTTTGGATTACAATATAAAACCTAGAGATATTTTAGATCTAATTGAAAAAGAGGACTTAACTAAATTTATAAAAGAAAATGAAGTAAAACAAAGAGGTGATGATATTTTAAATATCCTTGAACATTATAAAGATGTAGAAAATCTCTATTTAGAAAATTATGGAAATGTGGCATATCGTAATCTGAATTTATTAAAGGAGAATGGGATAATAATTAAAGAAAGTGAGTTAGGCTTAAAATTCGAAGAATTAACTTCAGTTATATTTCAAAACTTAGGGTTTAATGTTGATGAGGTATATAAAAATGAATTAAATACTAAAAAGGACATGATTGATATTCTCTTAAATTTAGGCAACGATGAAGTGATTATAGTTGAATGTAAGACAAGTAAAGAACGGGGGTATAATAAATTTAGTACTGTCTCAAGACAGTTAAAATCATACCAAAATGTAGCACTTAAGAATAATCTTCGAATAGTTAAAATACTACTTGTAGCTCCAGAATTTAGTGATGACTTTGTAACAGATTGTGAAATGGACACTGAAATGAATTTATCCCTAATTACAGCTTCGACACTCTTAAATATTTCTGATGCTTTTAAAATGTCTAAATATAAAGAATTTCCTCATGTGCTATTTAGAGATATAGTAATTAATGAAGATCGTATCGTAAAAGCTTTAAGTAAGTAATAGTAAATATTAAAAGCTATTTGTCATTCTTATTAGTGATGCAGAAATTTTGGATAATCGATTAGTACGTGATAGTGGTGATGGAACAATTTTTTGTTTAAAAATATGCTCATAATTAAAAATTGATACTGAAAAACTTCGTTGTAAAATATAATTAAAAACATATATCAACCTAGAACCTCTGAATCAGGAGGAGAAGTCTTTTTTATGCACCTTCAGAAGGTGGGCAAATTGGAAATGCCTATTTAAGATACGCTCTTAGATACATATTACGAGTATTGTACAGATAAGTTTAGAATTAATTGGCCTATGATCAGTTGTTAAAACAATTAACAATTGGGAAAGGGAAAGAGCATTAAACTTAAGGTTGAGTAACCTCAAAGATTGTAAAGATTACATATTTGAGTATTATATTTTACAAGTAATTAAATTAGACGATAAATAAATTATATTTTTAACTAAAAGTATAATGGTATGAAAGCTTCCTTTTTCGAAAACATCTATAATCACCCAAAGATTAAAAAAGAAGATTACAAAAACATAATTGATGCCCATACAAAAGTTGAGTTTTCAAAACATGAAATCATATTACAAGAAGGCAAAATAAGCAATTCCTATTTTTTAATAAAAAAAGGATTGTGTCGTTCGTATGTAATTGATTATAAAGGCAACGAAATTACTACCGATTTTTTTGGTTCTGATGATATTCTAATTGAAGTCGCGTCTTTATTTCTTCGTACACCTTCTAAAGAAACCATTCATGCCTTAACGGACTGTGAAGTATATAAGATAGACTTCAATGATTTCCAAAACTTATTTAATACTATTGAGGGGTTTACAGAATGGGGGCGTAGCTGGATGTCCCAGCAACTTTTTATGGCAAAACATCGTGCTGTTAATATGCACACACAAAGTGCCTCAGAACGTTACTTACATTTGTTGAAAGATAAGCCACAAATTATTAAAGAAGTACCATTAAAACACATTGCGACTTATTTAGGAGTTACTGATACTTCTTTAAGTAGAATAAGAAAAGAAGTAATGTCTTAACCTGATAACTTGCCATAAGACAAGATTTAAACGACTTTCTTTTTTCATTTTTGTAATGCTAACAATTTAATAATAAGAAAGATGAAAAAATTTAATCCTGTGGTTTGGTTCGAGATTTATGTAAACGATATAGATAGAGCTGCAATTTTTTATGAACAAGTACTTCAAGTGATGTTGGAAGACATGAGTGATCCAACCAACGGAAATGTCCAGATGAAATGCTTTCCTAGTGACATGGAAAATTATGGTGCAGCAGGGGCTTTGGTAAAAATGGAAGCAGTTAAACCTTCTACTAATGGTAGTCTTATTTATTTTGGCTGTGAAGATTGTCAGATTTTAGAAAATAGAGCTGTAGAACATGGCGCTGAAATTATTCAAGCCAAAATGGGTATCGGAGAACATGGCTTCGTCTCAATTGTTAAAGATACTGAAGGTAATTCTATAGGATTTCATTCGATGAACTAGCAAAAATAAAATAACTCTAAATGACCAAAATAATTTCAAGTCCTAATTGCGGGAATTCGCCTAAGATGGCGTTTTTAAAACAGTTTAACATAGCATTTGCTGAAGGGAATGTAGCATTTTTGGTTAAAAATGTAACAGACAATATCGTTTGGAACATCATTGGTGATAAGAACATCGAAGGAATTGAAGCCTTTGCAGAAGAATTGGAAAAAATGAAATCTGTAAAAGTCTCTGAATTAATTTTAAACCAAATTCTATCCCACGGTAAAGAAGGAGCTGCAAATGGGGAAATTACAATGGAAAACGGAAATCAATATGCGTTTTCAGATTTTTATATATTTCAAAGTGCAAAGGGTGTAAAGGTGAGAGCCATTACATCCTATTGCTTAAAAATATAAATTGCTTGATAAAATTGAACGTTATTAGGCAGATAAATGCTATCTCTACCAGTGTTGAGGTTTTTAAAACCAATGTTGACAATCAACAGTTAGCCCATAGAATAATTACAGACCTCAATCAACTATACTCCGATTACCGTATCAATTTCGATTTAGAAGATTGTGACAAAATATTAAGAATTGAGAGTCATAATGCAATTGACATATTGGGAATTATTAACTATGGTAAGTATAAAAATATCGAAATTGAAATCATAAATTGATAATTTATTTTGGCTATTTCCTCTGTTAAAGCAATTATTCTCAGTAGGTTTTTTACGTTACTACTAGCCTCATTACTACAGTTACCCTCTTTCATAAACCGATTTCGGAAAATCGCTTATTCTAGTTTTCGACACAATAGCTGATTAGGAGAAAAATTTATGGATGAGTAGTTATAATTTTTCAACATATTAATCAAAAAAATTAAAAGGAGAACTTACTGTACTAGGAGTGATATTTAATCAGTTTTAAATTATTATAAATTTTTAAATACCTTAATTATAAGATTTTGTTATTTGGTGTTTTTTATGGTGGTCTCACATATAATTTCTAATTACCTTATATCGCTTACCTTAAATTAAAAATCATTTTTTTATAACAGAAGGTCTAAAAGTGTTTTTGTAGATAGCTTTTAGTTTAAAATTCTTTTGTTTTTAGTGAAGGCTACAATAGATTTATTGATGCCATATCAATCTAACCGATTTACACTTTTTAAATCGTAAAAATGTGAACCGATTGACTAAAATACGTGTATAGTAATAGTTGATTTGACCTTCTTTTTAACTCAGGTTTAATTTGAAGACGACTATGCAAGCACAATCTACCTTGAATGTATTGTTCTAGGTAAATGCTACTAGAAATTAGCATTTTATTATCGGATGAGATGGATAAAAGGTAGTTCTTTATAATGCCAATCAGTAATTATTATCCCAATTTTTAAACGTTTTTATAACTAATTGATAATATAACGCAGATTACTAATTTAATTACTTGTTATAATTTCGTCAATTAATTTTGTTTAAAAATAAATAGACATGTTTTCATTTCGATGGCTTTTTTGCATCTTTTTTTCTGTTTCACTTTCTCTTTATTCTCAGAACGCTTATAAAATACATTCCCATAACGATTATAATCAAAAATCACCATTTTGGAGAGCATATACAAGTGGTTTAGAATCTATTGAAGTAGACGTGTTTTTGAAAAATGATATGCTATGTGTGGCACATGAAGAATCTGAAATAAGCCTCCAAAACACATTAGAATCATTATATCTTGAACCTCTAAAAAAAATCTCGACTACACCTTTAGGAGAAGCTCAGGAGGTTCAGCTTCTTATTGATATAAAATCTGAAGCATATGCTACGCTAGAAGCTATTGAAACGGTTTTAAAAAAATATCCTGAGCTAATAAATAATAAAAAATTACATTTTGTAATATCTGGCAATAGACCTTCTGTAAAAGATTACAACAACTATCCTGATTATATTTTATTTGACTATCAAAGTCTAGAACCTATTCCAGATAAAAGTTTAAATAAAATTGCTTTAATAAGTTTAAGTTTTAAAACGTTTTCAAAATGGAAAGGAGCATATGCTTTAGACGACAAGGAGTATAATCAAATAAAAAAAATTGTAGATGCAGCACGTGCTCAGGGAAAACCATTTCGGTTTTGGGGAGCACCAGATACAGAAATAGCTTGGCGTACTTTTAATAAAATGGGGGTTAGCTTTATAAATACAGATCATCCGTTATTATGTGCTAATTACCTAAACAAAGTTAATAATACAGTTAAGGATATTAAAGTCGCTTTTATCTCTGATATCCATTTTCAAGATATATATGGGCAGCTTTCAGATCACTCTTTTAAAGGTGTTTTTAATAAAGAAACTAACACGTACACACTGTTAAGAACTATGGATGCACAATTGCATTCTACCAGAATTTTTAATGAAAATTATTTTGCTCTATTTGCTGCCTTAGATGATATTGTTGAAAGAGGAATAAAGTATGTTGCTTTACCAGGCGATTATACTGATGATGGACAAACAATTCATTTAAGAGGATTGCAACGTATTTTAAATGCATATGAAACGAAACATGGATTGCAATTTTTTATAACCACAGGAAATCATGATCCTGTGGGGCCTTTTGCTCAAGACTCTGGAAAATCAGACTTCATGGGAGAAAACGGTCAGACTCAAGGCATTTATAGTTATATAAAGACATCGGAGAAGAGTTCTAAAAAAGTACCAGATATACTATCAAAAGATTTAAAAAAAATGGGGTATGAAGGGGTATTAAACCATTTAAAATCGTTTGGATTTTATCCTCAAGAACACTATTTATATTGGGCGACACCTTTTTCTAAATACACGCCAGAGACTTATACCTACCAAAACGCTTTAGATGCAGCTTTACTAGACCATAGATTGTATGATATGATGCCTGGTTATACAATACCAGATGCAAGTTATGTTGTAGAGCCTGTACCAAATTTATGGCTTCTTGCTATAGATGCAAATGTATATTTGCCAAAGGATTATATATCAGGAAGAGCTATAGATCCAAAAAATTATAAGGGAGCTAGTATTGGGTATAATAATGTTTTAACACATAAAACGCATCTATTAAAATGGATAAAATCAGTTTCAGAAGAAGCTAAACGTTTAAATAAAACTCTAATTACATTTAGTCATTATCCAATTATAGATTTTAATGACGATGCTTCAAAAAATATAGAGTCGTTTTTTGGCGGTAAAAAATGGCAATTAGAACGCATCCCGGTAGAAAAAGTGGCGCAGTCGTTTTCAGATGCAGGAATCACCATACATGTAGCGGGACACATGCATATAAATGATACTGGTGTTAGAACGTTTGAAGATGGAAAATCAGTCGTTAATATTCAAACACCATCTATTGCAGCTTATATTCCAGGTTATAAAATTTTAAATATAAAAAGTGATAAAACTGTAGAGGTCACAACAATTACTATTGATAGTGTGCCAAGGTTTAATGAACTCTTTTCGCTCTATGAAAAGGAATATAATTATTTAAAACAAAATGAACTTCCGTTATGGAATCATGATATTTTAAATAGTAAATCTTATCATGACTTTACCATGTTTCATTTAAAAGAGCTGGTTCGTTTACGTTTTCTTGAAGACGATTGGGAACCTAATTTTAAGGATGTAATGTTAAATCTTTCTGGAGAAGATTTACTTATAATACCTTTTTTAAATACTAATAAAGATTTAAACATGCTTATTCAGCAGAAAGAGTTATATAAAACAGATTGGGAGGCTGCTAAGGTTAAAGCAGAATTAGCTTTACAAGACACCGCCTTTAATTTAAATGATTTTAAAGGTTGGAGTGGACTAGATATAATCTTTGATTTTTACAGAATTAGAAATGCCGATGTATTAGCTATTTCAGATATAGGAGAGAAGCAAATTGCTATTTATAAATGGTTATTTTATGTTACAGATTTTTATATGAAAACCAATAGTGATTTAAATCGAACTAAACTATTAGAGTTTTATAATATATTTTCTAAGTTTTTAAATGGTGCTCCAGCAGATCATTTTAGTATTGATTATAAAACGGGTAAAATACAACCTCTT
Organism: Formosa sediminum; assembly: GCF_007197735.1. GTDB lineage: Bacteria > Bacteroidota > Bacteroidia > Flavobacteriales > Flavobacteriaceae > Formosa > Formosa sediminum. The sequence continues at coordinate 3,828,399 of NZ_CP041637.1, read as the reverse complement.
GATTGATTAATCTCTAATTTCCTGTTACAGGATTCTCTCTAATGTAGGTGTTATTTTTAAACGAGATGTGGTAGTCACTTTTAAATAGCTTACTCGGTAAATAATAATCTGTAGTAATAATTTGTGCGCCAGAAAGCTTGGCCATGTTAAAATGCGAATAATCATTTGCTCGGGCTTCTTTTGTACCTGCATCTGCGCGAGTTCTAATAATATAGCCTTTAGAGACTAACGTTTTAATGGAATTATCTTCAGGGTTGTTTCTAAATAAAGTAGCGGCTTCAGGTGTTCCTGGAGCTGCATTAACAAACATCACGCGGTTTTTTAGAGCTGCATGATCCTCAATATATAAATCTCTTTTACGGCCAGAGTCGTCTAGAATAAAAAGAAATTTACCTCTAGCGGCTTTTAATTTTGGCCAATTATTATGTAACACAGCTGCCTCTAATGTTGCATAATTACCTCTTACAACATCGGGAGTAATTAATTTGTTTATACCTAAACCTTTTATTAAAGCGATATCTAGTTCATTAAAGAGCTGTTTAGAAAATGTTTCTGGCATGGTGCCAAATACATTTTCTTTTCCATCTTTAGCTTCTAAAGTTATAAATATGGGGTCGTGGTTTGGATTTAAATCAGACCACGTTTTTAAATCGTTTAAGCAGCTTTGTAATGTGTAATAATGTGTTCTAAAATCTATATCTAGAATGTGTAAGATTTTAAAACCAGGCTGTAACATTTCGTTTCTAGGGTCGTAACTTTCATCTATGTCTGTTAGTTCTAAACCTTTCGGATTTGCATACGAACCACCTTTAGAATCTGCAAATACATCAATTTCAAGATTTCTTAATCCCATATTTAATTGATCTACTATAGGTATATGTTCGTATTGTAAAGCTTGTATACAATGTGTAGTATCTTTTTTTTCTAAAACCTCATACAGTTTGGGTTCTATCTCTTTTTTATAACTGTTATGAGAACCGATTACTTGAATTTGATTAATTCTCAAAGTATCGAATTGACAGTTGCCTTTGTAGCACAATATGCAGAATAAACATACTATAATATAACGTTTCATAACAAGATAAGTTTTTAACTACTAAAATAGATGAGTATAATTAAGTTAATGTTAGCAAATTAAAAACAAAACTTTATCTATTTACAATATTGAAATTAAGTAAAAAGATGTAATGTTTTCTTTTTCAGTTAATTGAGTTGATTGTTTAGGGCTGTTGTGTTCGGGTTAATTTAACAGTTGCATAACTATAAGCTAAATTCTATGTGTTTAAAAATCGATTAATTTGCTTTTTAATTTTGCGTATTAAATTTTTGTTAAACATTCTCTAATTAACTCTTAAATTTTGTAGCCTATGATTTAAATAAACAATTTAATTAAACTTAAAAACATAAAAAAAACCGCAGTTGCTGTAACAACTACGGCTTAAATAATTAAGCATTGTAACACCAATAACTTAAAATGTACTCTAAAAATAAATTTTTTTTATTAAAAAATATAACTTTTTTAATATTAACATTACTAACAAACCAGATAGGATATTCTGGGAACATTGAATCAAAAAAACTAATTCAATCCAATTCTAATCTTCAAAAAACAATTCAAGGTAAAATTGTAGATGAAGAAGGCCTTCCTTTATTAGGAGCTACAATTTTATTAAAAGACACAACACGAGGTGCTTCGGCAAACTTTGATGGAGAGTTTTCAATTGAAGCAGAAATTGGACAAACACTTCAAATATCCTTTGTAGGGTATGAAACTAAAGAAGTGATTATCGATTCGGAATTTTTAAACATTACATTAAATCCTTCAAGTGCTGTTTTAAATGAAGTTTTAATTGTGGGATATGGTCAGCAAAAAAAATCAGATTTAACAGGTGCTGTAGCACAACTTTCTTCAAAAGATTTTAAAGAAGGTGTAAATATTTCGCCAGATAACTTAATTCAAGGTAAAGTTTCTGGTGTGCGTGTAATTCAATCTAGTGGAGAGCCAGGAGCAGGTGTAGATGTATCTATTCGTGGTGTCGGATCTATAAGAAGTGGTAGTACGCCTTTATTTGTGGTAGATGGCGTGCCATTAAGTAACTCTAGTGTAAGTTCTGAAAGTCCAGACTTTGGCTTGGGGAACTCTAGTGCAAAGAACCCCTTAAACTTCTTAAATACTAGTGATATTGCCTCGATAACAGTATTAAAAGATGCTTCTGCTGCAGCAATTTATGGTGCTAGAGGTTCTAATGGAGTTGTAATAATAACAACTAAACAAGGAAAAACAGGAGATGCAACTATTACTGTAGATTCATATTTAAGTGTATCCTCTGTAATTAAAAAAATTGATGTCTTATCTGCAAATGAATATCGTAATGCAATCAATGATGATGCTTATGATCATGGTGGTAATACAGATTGGCAAGATGAATTATTTAGGAATGGTGTCACACAAAACAATAACTTTTCTTTTTCTAAAAAGACAGAAAGCGGAAATTACTATACATCATTGTCTTTAATGGATCAAGATGGTATTGTTAAAAGTAGTACGTTTAAAAGAGCTACAGCACGTTTAAATGCAGAAGAGTCTTTCTTCGATAAGAAGCGCTTGAAGATAAAAGTAAACTTAACGGCAAGTCAAATTAATGAAACAGGAGTTCCAAATGGTGCAGATGCAGGATCAGACGGGCAATTAATTATTCATGCTTTAATGGCTAACCCTACACAACCTGTTTTTGATGAGAATGGAGAATATACAAACTTTAACCTCAATCAAAATTATAACCCAATGTACTTATTAGATATCTACGATGATCATACAAGTACGTTAAGAGTTTTAGGTAATGTTGAAGCATCATTTAGAATTGTTGATGGGTTAAATTATAAATTTAATTATGGAGTAGATCGTTCTGTTTCAGAACGAAACTCAACAATTTATCCAAACGTAACAGATAGAACTCCAGAAGGAGCTTATGTGCAAAATAATTTAGACTCAGAGAACACCTTAATGGAACATTACTTAACGTATAATTTCGATTTTAATAAAAATAATTTTGAAGTATTAGGTGGGTTCTCTTATCAAAAATTTAATTTCTCTGGAACTAATTTCTCTTTAACAGGAATAGATGAAAAAGATACAGGTGTTGCTCCAGAATATGATCCGGGTTATTCTGGTACACAAAATGGCGTTAGTGGTTATGCTCAAGAAAATGAGTTACAGTCTTACTTTGGAAGATTAAATTATAATTACAATGATAAATATTTAGTTACGGCATCGTTACGTGCAGACGGTTCTACACGTTTTGGAGAGAATAATAAATATGGTTATTTCCCATCTTTTGCTTTAGGTTGGAACTTAGATCAAGAACAATTTTTTAGTAATGTAGACAATTTAAATGCTTTAAAACTAAGACTTAGTTGGGGAGAAACAGGTAACCAAGAAGTGCAAAATAAAATTACACAAGCCAGTTACTCACAATCTGCTTCAGGTGGTTATTATTTATACGACGATTATAACTTAATTAATGGTATTGTTGTTAATAGAACCGCCAATCCAGACTTAAAATGGGAAGTTGTAACACAGTTAAATATAGGTGTAGACTTTAGTTTATGGAATAATAGACTTTATGGTTCTTTAGATTATTATAATAAAACCACTACCGATGCGATATTAAATATTCCTGCAGAACCGTTAAGCCCAACAACTACTGTGTGGAAAAATATTGATGGAGAAATTGTAAATAAAGGATTCGAATTTAGTTTGGGTTCACAGATTATTAGTACAGAAAATTTTTCTTGGTCTTTAGATGTTAATGGGGCAACATTAGATAATGAAGTAACAAATTTACCAGTTTCTGAATTATATTCAGGAAGTGTAGCAGGTCCAGGTTTATCAGGTGTAGCAGCAAATATTTACAAAAGTGGTTATGAGGCAGGATCGTTTTTTATGTTGAAGCATTTAGGCTTTGATGAAAATGGCGTTGATATTTTTGAAGATATTAATGATGATGATATCATTAATAGTGACGATCGTCAGATTTTTGAAGGTGCTTTACCTAATTTCACTTACGGAATTAATACAAACCTTTCTTATAAGCGTTGGGATTTAAGTTTAGCATTTATAGGACAAACTGGAGGGTTATTAGTGAACAATACTAACTTAGCATTAAATATTAATAACATAGTTTCAGATAGAAACGTGTTATCTGAATTTTATTATGATGGTGCTAGTTATACAAATACACCTCAACTGTCTACTTTATATCTCGAAAAATCTAATTTTTTCAGATTAAATAATGCACGTATTGGTTATTCTTTAGATGTTGAAAAACTAAATTTAAATTGGTTAAAAGGACTTAATTTTTATGTAAGTGGTCAAAACTTGTTCACCATTACTAATTATTCAGGTTACGACCCATTGGTTAACAGTCCACGTGCTACAAATGGAAATCAATCTATAGGTATAGACTATACAACTTATCCATCTTCTAAGACTTATATGTTAGGAGCAACATTAAAATTATAATTTATGAAAATGTCAAATATAATATCAAAAACAACTCTTATTTTTTTTCTAAGTGCATTCGTCTTTAGTTGTACGGATTTGGAAGAAGATGTGATAGATGAAGTTATTGGAGGGGAAACCTCTAATCCAGAAAGTGCAATGGCTGCTGCCTATGGGCAGCTAGCAGAAGGAACATTTACAGATCATGGTAGTGTATTTGGGTTGCAAGAGTACCCTACAGATGAGTGTATGTTGCCTACACGTGGTAGCGACTGGGGAGATGGAGGTAAGTGGAGAGCCTTGACGGAATTTACTTGGGGTACTAATAATGCAGCAGTTTCTACAGCTTGGGATAATCTTACAAGTGGTATAACCAAAACGTTAACAGCTATTGAATCTCTACAGGAAAATCCTGATTACGAAAATTACGATTTATTTATGGCTGAAGCTAGAGGCTTATTAGTATTATATGTGTATACTACTTTAGATTTGTTTAATCAAGCCCCTTATAGAGATGTGTTCTCAGAAGAAAAATCTTTAGTTTTTCTTCAAGCTGAATCTGCTATAGATGATTTAATTATAGAAGTTGAAACTATTATTCCTGATCTCGTAAATTTAGGTGAACAACAAACCAATAATGGACGCTTTACCAAGCAGGCTGCATATGCATTACTTGCAGATATGTATTTAAATAGAGCCGTTTTTAAAGACCGTTATAATGAGTCCTCTAATTTTGACTTTATAGAAACTGCTGTAGATAATGATGGCTCTGATATGGATAAAGTGATTTATTATACGTCTTTATTAATTAATGGAAACTTTAGTTTAGAAAGTAACTATTTTGATAATTTCGCGATTAATAATACACACGGATCTGAAATAATTTTTGCAGTTATACAAGAAAACGATAATATTAGACGTAGCGATAATGATTTTGCTTACATGTCTACTGCTAGAGCTCAAAAACAAACTCCAGACAACAGAGGGACAAATGGCTCTTGTGTAGAACCCGAATTTTATTATACATGGGAAGGGAATCATGACGATCCTAGATTTCACAGATACTATCAGTATTCTGATGGGACATGGTTTATGAATGATGGTACTACAGTAAGTTTGCCAGCAGAAGACACAAGACCCGATACCGGTAAATATTTAGTTCATTTTAATAGAGGACTTCAAGTAGGTCAACAATATGGACCAACACTTAGTGGTGATGGTGGGTTTGACATGACAGCTGATGGGAGAATAGCAATTAGTAAACTTTATATGGAAAAGAATACGACTATACCTATGGATTTTACACCTGAAATGGATTTTAATAATCCTTTAGAAGCAGTGCTATCTCAAGATCAAATTAATCGAGGTGTGCGTAATTTTAAATGGGAATTTGATCCAGAAAATGGAAATGGTAATAGCGCCGTTGATGTTCCGTTATTTCGTTTAGGAGGAATGTATGCAATGCGAGCAGAAGCTTACTATCGCAAAGGATCAACTGCTCTTGCTTTAGCAGATATTAACACGCTTAGAACAAGCAGAACTCGAGAGGCTTTATTTGACAATGCTCCAGGAACAGCAATAGCTTCTATAGACGAAGAAATTTTATATAATGAAATTGGTTTTGAAATGTATTGGGAAATGTATCGTAGAAAACAAATGATTCGTTTTAATACTTACGATAGAGCTTATACAGCCAAAGCTATAACAGAGCCGTATTTAAGAGTATTTGCTATTCCGCAATCAACCATAGATGTTACGGAGGGTATTACACAAAATTTCGGATATTAATAAAACTGTTATTTTTTAGTCCTAAATAAACGTTACCTTATTAAAGGATTATAAAAATAAATTAAACCTGAACAATATGTTTATTGTTCAGGTTTTTTGTGTTTTACAAAGTAGGTGATTTGTAAGTTTTGCCTATGATTTTATAAAAGCGAGTGCTAATAATCAGTAGAATTTTATCGCTGTTTAAGTGAATGTATGACAATTAAAATTTTAATATAGGTCTGTTTACTCTTTGTAATTATTTTGTAAACACTATAAAAGAAATATTTTAAGTTCGATATTAAATCAACCTATGTGCTCCAAAAAAATAAATGAAGATTTTTACATGTAAACTTAATTGTAAATTGTTTTTGCTCTATTTGGTGAAAATTTCGAAGACACTATCAATTTAAGAAAGGCCTTATTACTTTAAGGTGTTTTCAATAAATATTAGTTGAGCCAACAATAAAATTTAATTAGTTAAATCTTTTATGTTAAAAAAATACACTTTGATTAAAAAAAGTTAACTTTTTTTTAACCCTATTATAGTGTTATATCGTCTTAGATTAAAATAGTGGTCAAATTTTATTAAGAATTCGAATTAATTATATTGTATACCATGTAGGTTAATAGTGTATAGGCATTACAAACCTAAACAACATTACTTACTGTTCAAATAACATAGCGTGTATATTATTGTATAATTAGCAAACATTTAAAAAAAAGACTTTTAACAATTAAATTATTTAAAATGGAAAAAAACTACAAAAACCTATTATTAGTAATTATTGCTTTGGTAACATCTGGATTATCGTATGCACAGACTTTCGCAACGTTTACTTCTGCTAATTCAGGTGTGCTAGGAACTGTACCTTTTACTATTTCAATGGATGCGGTTCATTCTCCTGAAATAGCAACAACTAACTTGCAAGGAGATTCTTATTCTTCTTATGAAGGTAGTTGGGGGCAACCAGTTATAAAAATTAAGCCTGGAGCAGATTTTGAATGTACAATTACATTTAATGAAGCGATTCCTAATTTGAAGTTTTACATAGCAGATTGGCTATTTGCAACTTTCGAGTTTAATGAGAATTTTACTATTTTATCAAATTATGACTTGACAGCAACAGACTCGAAGACCTTAACTGTAGGTGTAGCTGATGGAATTATTCAGTTTGATAACCCAGTTACTACCTTAACTTTTAAAAGAACTAGTGGATCTAGTTCTAGAAGTCATTATTTTACTTTTGCTGGTGGATCTACATTAGGTATTAATGATGTATATGCAGAAAATGTTAGCCTTAAACTATTCCCAAATCCATCTTCAGATTTTATTCAAATTTCAGGATTAAAAGCTACAGAAAAGTATGAAATATTCAATGTTTTAGGATCTGTTGTTAAATCTGGAGTTATCTCTGATAATCAAAAAATTCGAATAAGTAATTTAATGAAAGGTATTTACATTCTAAAACTTGAAAAAGGAAACACAATTAAATTCGTAAAAAAATAAACGATAATATCGTTTCATAATCTTGTAATAAAAAAAGCATAGAATAAACTAAAATTAGTTTTAGTTCTTGTAATTACATCTCTTTTTATTTAGATCAGTAAAAGCGTAATAGACATATTAAACTTTTCTATTAGAATGAAATATTAGAATCTCAAGAGGTATATTGAATTTATAGCCATTATTTCAAGCAGCAATAATATTAGGTCTCTAATGATTAATTATCATATATAGATCATAAAATTATATCGCTATTAAGCAAGCCAAAAATTACAATGAAGTACATTCAATATTTATTCGTTAAAAAATTATTTATCTAAAATAAAATTAACTTTTTTTTAACCCTTCTAAAGAGTTTTGTCGTCTTAGAGTAAATAATAGTTAAGATTTTAGTTAAATAAATAAAGTACTATAAAAAATAACTGTTTGGTTACTTGTAATATTACAATCAGACTAAACTCTATTTTATCAAATATTAATATTAAATCTTTTAATTAATCAAATCATTACACACATGAAAAAAAATTACAAAAACATTTTAATGGCTATTGTTGGATTAGCTACAACAGGTTTGTCTTATGCGCAAAGTTTCGCAACATATACTTCTGCTACTGAAGGTGTTTTAGGAGATGTAAATTTCACTATTGCTTTTTCTGAAGGAGATCATGATGTAGAATCTTATAATTACGGAGGTTTTACAGGAGACTCTTATGAATCGTATCCAGGAGCGTGGAATACACCAGCAATAAGATATAACCCTGTTGGAAATTATTCTTGTACTATTACTTTTGAACAAGCTATACCAAATTTAAAATTTTACGTAAAAGATTGGGTGAGTTCAACAACAGAATTTAATCACGATTTTACACTTTTATCTAATTATGGCTTAGCAGCAGCAAATTCCAAAACATTAGTGGCTAGTGTAGCTAAAGGAATTATAGAATTTACTACCCCTGTTACCACACTAACTTTTACAAGAACTAACGGTGATAATAGCGGTCATTTTTTATTTACACTTGTTGACGGACCTACACTAGGAATAAATGATGAGGTATATGCAAACAATACTCTTAAATTATTCCCTAGTCCATCATCAGATTTTGTTCAAATTTCAGGTTTAAAAACAACAGAAAATTATAATATTTTTAATGTTTTAGGAGCTGTTGTTAAGTCTGGAACTATTTCTGATAATCAAAAAATTGGAGTAAGTAATTTATTAAGTGGATTATACTTTTTGAAACTTGAAAGTGGTAATACTATTAAATTTATAAAAAAATAAACACCTATTCGCGTTTGCTAATTTTATAATAAAAAAGCAGTTAAGATTAAGCTATAGATGCCTAATTAACTGCTTTTTTTGCGTTTATATTTGTTTTATAAGATATCTTAATCCTAAAATAGTAAATCAAAAAATTACATAAATAATTAAGAATACTTTCAATAATAGAGTTACTTTTATTTAATCTTTTTAAATATTAAGAAGTTGTTTTTTATTTGATCTTTCAATACCTAATACATACTATAAATTTCTATGATTTTATTAATTGCAAAAAAGGAAGTAAAAGAACTTTTACGAAATAATAGATTTCGATTAACAGGTATCTTACTTTTAATATTACTTGTGCTCTCAATGTGTATTAGTTGGAATACCAATATAAAAATTCAACAAGAGCATAGAGCCGCTGAAGAATTGGCCAGACAACAATGGGAAAATCAAGGTGAAAAAAGTGCTCATTCGGCAGGCCATTACGGTACATTTGCTTTTAAACCTATGCCAGTACTATCCTTAATAGATAATGGATTAAATAAATATCTTGGAGTTTCTGTTTTTTTAGAAGCACATCGACAAAATTCAGCTTCCTATAAACAAATAACAGATCAAAATGATTTGGCCAGATTTGCTGATTTAAGTCCAGCATATGTTTTTATATATTTAATGCCTTTGCTTATAATTTTATTAGGTTTTAACAGTTTTACTATCGAAAAAGAAAGCGGAACTTTACAACTTATAATTAGTCAAGGTGCATCTAAGAAAAAACTAGTATTGGGGAAAGTAATAGGAATATGGCTGGCACTACTTTTATTATTAATACCCATTTTTATACTTGGATTTTGTTTTGTTCTATTTTCAAATTACGAAAATGGAGACCTATTACGATACATACTTATTGTAATTAGTTTGTTTGTATATTATGGTGTTTTTATTCATCTGTCTATAGCGATATCCGTATGGGCAAAAAGCAGCAATTTATCTTTAATTATTTTACTAAGTTTTTGGATGATTTCAGCATTGTTAATGCCAAAATTAACTGCAGATATTTCTAAAAAAACACATAAAACACCTTCAGCAATTACCTATCAAGAAAATATAAAAACAGCATTGGATAACGGTATTAATGGTCACGACCCTACATCAGAAAAAGCCATTGCCTTTAAGGATAGTCTTTTAAAAACGTATCAAGTTAAAAGTATAGAAGAACTTCCTGTAAGTTATAGTCAATTACTTATGCAAGAAGGAGAGAGATATGAGACTTCTGTATATAAAAATGCTATGACACAATTAAATAATGTATATCTAGATCAACTTAAAGTACATCAATTTAATGCGTTTATATCTCCAACAATTTTAATGCGCATGTTATCTATGCAGTTTGCAAAAAGTGATTTGCAATCTCATTATAATTTTACATACCAGGCAGAAGAATATAGAAATGCATTAATTAGTAGTTTAAATAGTGGCCCAAGAGGTGCTGTAGATTCTGATTTTTTTAAGAAAAACGTAAAGTTTGAGTATCAACCTGTTACATTAGCACAAACCATGGAAAAAAGTACTAGTAATTTATTGCTTTTAGTAGTATGGTGGTTATTTAGTGGTCTTTTGGTAATTCTCTCTGTTCAAAAAAATAAATTGAAATGATTAAACTGGAACTAAAAAATATAGTTAGAAACCCTTTAGTATTAATTTTAGTATTTTTTCTTTTTGTATTTATTTTATTTGCCTCTTATAACGGTGAAAATAGAGTTAATAAACAATTAGAAGGTATTGCGTTAGTAAAAGAAAAAGAACAAACATTTTATACTAATCATAAAAACACCTTAAAATCTATAGAAAATGGAGCACAAAAAGCCCCTGCTAGATTTTTTGAAGACCCATCTAATCCTGTTGGTATGGGCAATTATTATGGCGGCGTTTATTTAACTTCAGAGCCAGCAGCACTGGCGGCAATTAGTAATGGGCAAAGCGATATTTTTCCATACTATACTAAAATTAATATTTCGTCTACTAATGCCGGGAAGGATAATGATAATTTTGAAAATCCGATGAATATAGCTACAGGCGGATTTGATTTAGCCTTTGTATTTGTGTTTATTTTACCATTACTAATTATTGCATTTAGCTATAACATTCTGTCTTCAGAAAAAGAACAAGGTACATTAAGATTGTTATTATCTATGCCTATTAACATTAAGTTATGGTTGTTAAAAAAAATAGTATTTCGTTATGTATTTATCGTGTTAATAATAAGTGTACTACTCTCGTTATCGTTAAGTGTTGTAAGTGTTAATATTTTTAATGCAACGTACTTTACTTTATTATTTAGTATAGCTTTATATACACTGTTCTGGTTTGCTTTGGCATTTGTAATAAATTTACTTAACAAATCGTCTTCTCAAAACATTATTTTACTATTAGGTACATGGCTACTTTTTGTTTTAATTATACCAAGCTTTGTAAATATTATGGCAAGTAGTATACATCCTGCGCCTTCTAGAGTAGAATTTGTAACTGCCAAACGGGATATTGAAAAAAACTTTGAAAAGAAAGAAGAGGTTATTTTACAAAAGTATTATGAAGAAAATCCTTCAGAACTAGAAAAAAACAACAAAACAAACGACAGATTTAGAGCGTATTGGAATAAAAATTTTATTCTTTTAGATGAAAAAAGAAAATTTATGGATGCATTTGAAAGTAAGTATGAAAATCAATCTACTAAACAACGTGCGTTAGCCAAAAATTTAAGTTGGTTTTCTCCTGCTATTTTATTGCAGAATACCATGAATAAAATAGCTAAAACAGATACGCAACACTATTTAAATTTTCAATATGAGGCCAAAATTTTTCAGAAAGAATGGACCAATTATTTTTATAATAAGTACAAAAATCATCAAAAATTAACCGTAGAAGATTTTAATAATTTCCCAAAACCAAAACGTAATTAAGATATGTTAGAAGCAATTAACTTAAGAAAAGAATATAATAATTTTTGTGCTCTTAATAGTTTAAATATTAAAGTAGAAGCAGGTGATATTTATTGTTTGTTAGGAGCTAATGGTGCAGGAAAATCTACTACTATTAATTTGTTTTTAGGTTTTATAGAACCCACATCGGGTAGCGTTAGTATTAATGGTTTGGATGTAAGTAAAAAGAATATGGAAACTAAAATGTATCTGTCTTACATTCCAGAAAACTTAATGCTTTATCCTACATTAACAGGATTAGAAAATTTAGAATATTTTGTGGGTTTAGCAAACAAAAAATATACTAAGGCAGAGTTTATCAATTTTCTAACGGAAGCAGGACTCCAATCTAATGCACATTTAAAACGGGTCTCTGCATACTCTAAAGGGATGCGCCAAAAAGTAGGTATAGCTATAGCATTGGCAAAGCATGCAAAAGTATTACTTTTAGATGAGCCTACATCTGGATTAGATCCTAGAGCGAGTAATGAGTTTTCAAATTTACTATTAAAGCTTAAAGAACAAGGTGTAGCAACGCTAATGGCAACACATGATATTTTTCGTGCAAAACAGATTGGTACTCATATTGGAATCATGAAAGAAGGTCAGTTAGTAGAATCTTTTGGAAGTGATGAAATTACTTTAAAAGAACTAGAAGACTTGTATTTAGCAACTATAGATTCTTAAAAGACCTAAGCTTAATATAACGTTGTCTGTAAAAGGAAAATTTGTAAAGAAATTTAAATTATATAAGCGTATTAATTTTTATGCATAAAGCTTACAATTGTTGTGAGCTTTTTTGTTGTCACTTTAAAATTGATATTAAACTTTTTAGAAAGTTTAGAAGGGCATATAAAAGAGTAAAGGCACATATATGTTGTGTTCTTCTTGGTATCTTTATAAGATTAGTAAAAAGTAACTGTTTAAAATAAATTAATAATTTTTTGATATTACAAATTTGATTAAATCATAAAAAAATCTAGAGTAACTTAAACTCGATTAATTTTAATTAGATTTGGACACCAAATTAATTCAATAGATAATTGTCGTACGCCAAAGAAATACATACATTATCTTTAGCAGAATATAAGAAAATCTTCGATTCTTTATATGCTTCGTTATGTGTTTTTTCACAGAGTTATGTTAATAACCTCGACGTCGCTAAGGATTTGGTTCAAGATGTATTTATTAAGATTTGGGAAGATAAAATCGAATTTAATAATGAGGTTGCTATAAAATCATATTTATACACTTCTGTAAAAAATAAGTCCTTAGATTTTTTAAAAAGCAGTCGCTTTAAATCTACAGAACATATGTCGGTTATAGAAATAGATAGTCTAAATAAAGAATCTTTTTATTTAAAAGAAGTTGTTATAGAAGAAGCCTCAAGCCGTATTGAAGAAGCGATAAATACTCTTCCAAATAAATGTGCTCAAATTATGAGGTTAAGTATAAAAGAATTGACCAATGTTGAAATTGCAAAGCAATTAGACATTTCTGTAAATACAGTTAAAGCTCAAAAAAAAATAGCATATAAACGTCTAAGACCATTACTTAAAGATTATTTTGTTTTTATAGCCTTTGTTTTTTATTCTTTCGATTAAAAATATTTCTTCTATGTCCTAATTATTAATCGAATAGTGTTAAAAAATTAAATTTAGATTAAAAAAATTAACTTTTTTTTAACCCTGTAAAAGAGTTTTGTCGTCTTAGTTTAAAATAGTAGTCAAAACTAATGATTAAATTTAGTGAATTCTTAAAATTATCTAAGCAAATAGCTGCTTCACTTTTAAAAGATGAAAAGGCTAAAGCATTCGAATCTTCAAATTTGTTTTCTTCAAAAGATAAAGAAGATATTTTAAATAGATTAACAGATAAAACGAAAATAGAATCTCGGTTACAATTAAAAAGTAAAATAGATAGAAAAGCAGATTGGCAAACTTTAAAAGAGAAGTTAAACGTGCCAAAGAAAACCTATTATTGGCAGTATGCAGCTGCGGCATCTATAGTTTTAATTCTAGGTCTTACTTTTGTTTTTGGTACAAAAGAGACGAAAAGCACTACCATAGAGATAGCAAATACTCCTATTAAAGTAGGTACAGATAAAGCTGTATTAACACTTTCAGATGGATCTACAGTAATGTTAGATAGTACTAATCTTTATCAAAAACAAGGAATAAAAGGTACAGGAAAAGAAATAATATATAATGTTGTTGGAAATAAAAATGTAACATTAGAATATAATATTTTAACTATCCCTCGCGGAGGACAGTTTAAAATTAAATTGTCAGACAATACAGAAGTCTGGTTAAATTCAGAATCGCAACTAAAATACCCTGTTAATTTTATAAAAGGACAACCAAGAGAGGTGGAATTAATTTATGGAGAAGCTTATTTTGAGGTTTCAAAAAGCACAATGCATAATGGAGATGCTTTTACATTAAAAACAAGCGAACAAAGTTTAACTGTTTTAGGTACAAGTTTTAATGTTAAAGCCTATAAAGACGAAACAGAAATACTCACAACTCTAATTGAAGGAAGTATAGCTGTTACTAATAATATTAATCAAAATATTTTACAGCCTGGAGAGCAATCAAGACTCTCTCAAGTAAAACATGATTTTGAAATATCTACAGTAGATGTATTTGATGTAATTTCTTGGCGTAATGGTGCTTTTAGTTTCACCAATAAACCTTTAAAAGATATAATGAAGGTTTTGTCTAGGTGGTATGATATTGATGTTCTCTTTGTTAATCAAGATATGGAAAATGTTGCTTTCACAGGGGTCTTAAATAAAAAACAGTCTATAGACTATATTCTAGAAATTATAAAAAACACGAATAATATGAATTATAGAATTGAAGATAATAAAATAATTATAGAATAAAAAAAAGGGATAAAACTAAACCTCTGACCGCTTGTTATATCCCTGGCATTGATTATTAAACCAACATGTAAATTTATGAAAAAAAAAATTATTAATTCACTTCTCTTGTCCAAGAGACAGTTTTTAACGCTCGTCATGAAAATATTTATTTTTCTTTTCTCGATTTCTGTTTTTAGTTTAAGCCCTAAAAACGGATTCTCACAAAACAAAAAAATTGAAATTAAAAATAATCAGGTTGTTTCTGTCGATGAAGTATTCAAACTTATTAAGGAGCAGACAGAGTTTACTTTTGTTTATCGAGCAGATTTATTCGAGAATTATCCGAAAATAAAATTAACAAAAGGAATATTTCCTGCATATCAACTTTTAAATATGAGCTTGTCTAATGGAGATTTTATTTATGAATTTTCAGAACAAAATTGCATAGTTATAAAAAAAAGTAAAGGGAATAATGTAAATGCAAACGTAAATTCTGTCAATAATTTACAACAAGTAATAACAGGTCACGTAACAGACGATTCAGGAATACCGTTGCCAGGAGTAGGTGTATTAATAAAAGGTACTAGAAATGGTGTAGTTACAGATTTTGATGGTAATTTTTCAATAAAGATAAGTGATTTTAGTAAACCAACTATATTAGTTTTTAGTTATATGGGGTTTAAAAGCATAGAGGAGTCTATTGAAGGTAAAACTCATATTCAGGTGAAAATGATTCCAAATCTTGATAATTTAGAAGAGGTGGTTGTGATTGGATATGGTACTTCTAAAGTAAAAGATGCTACTGGGGCAATCTCTAGAATAACAACAGCAGATATTGATAATGCACCCATGGAAGCTACAGTAGAAAGTTTACTTCAAGGTAAAGCTGCAGGTGTTAGTGTTCAGGTCCAATCTGCATCACCAACATCCCCAATAAGTGTAATTATTAGAGGGCAATCTTCACTTTCTGGAGATAACCAACCTTTATGGGTTATTGATGGAGTACCTCAATACACCTCCACAACTTCAGGAGATGTTTCTAATGCATTAAATAATCTAAATTTAGATGATATTAAAAGCATCGATATACTAAAAGATGCATCGGCAACGGCGGTATATGGTTCTAGAGCAGCCAATGGAGTTATAATAGTAACAACAAAAAGAGGTAAACATGGTACTAAACCCGTACTTGAAATATCCTCTCGTGTAGGACTTACAATGATGGATTTTAATGATTACGAGTTGTTTAATTCTGAAGAGTATAAAGCATTTATTATAGCTGCAAGTAAAGAATCTGTAATTACTACTGGAGATTTTAATAGTTATACAGAAACATTTTTAGATGAAAATGCATTTTTAAGTTTAAATACAAGCGAGTATGATGCTTCAGATTTACAAGTATTACCCGATGCCTTTTATGATTCGAACATAAATTGGCAGGATGAAATGACACAAAACCCTCTAGCAATACAACATAATATTTCTCTCCGAGGAGGTTCAGAAGAAAGTACCTATTTTATATCTTTTAATTATAGTGATAGAGATGGAATCGTGAAATCTGGAAAAAGTGAAATTTATGGAGGTAGACTTAATTTCGATACAAAGCTTAGTGATAAAATTACATTTGGGTTAAATTTAAATGCAAGTGTACGTGAGGCAGATGATAAAGATGGATTGTTAAGCAGTTTAAAATCTACACGTCCAGATCTTCCTGCATTTAATGAAGATGGAAGTATCTATACCGAAGATATCTATACCGAAAATCCATATACCACACTCTTAAATACAAATACATCTATAGGAAGATTATTTAGTGGAACAGCATCTTTAAGTTATGAAATAATAAAAGATTTAACTTTAAGAGGGGCTTACACAAATAACTATTCAGATTCTGAATATCTAAGTTATAACCGCTTAGGAACAAGTGATAATAATGCTCTTGCAAACAGAACTTGGTCTGATACTAAAAGTACTTTTCATGTGGCAGATGTTACGTTATCATATTCTAAATTAATAAATGATAAACATGATATAACGCTTTTAGCAGGGTATTCTAGTGAAGGCAGTAATAGTGATTATTATTATATAAAAGGAGAAGGTTTTCCAGATGATGACGTTCTTAATAATTTTGGTTCTGCAACAGATATTACAGATGTAGATGAAACTAGTACCCAGAATGCCTTAATTTCTCAGTTTGCTCGTGTTCATTATAAATATAATGATCGTTATATTATTTCAGGTACAGTCCGTCGCGATGGCTCTTCTCGTTTTGGTAAAGACAATCGTTTTGGAATATTTCCTTCTGGCGCTTTAGCTTGGTTGGTGTCAGAGGAGAATTTTATTAAATCTACAGCAGCAAAAAAATATATATCTTATTTAAAACTACGTGCATCTTTAGGAATAACAGGATCTCAAAATTTAGGTAATTTTGACTGGATTACTATTGTAGATTCTGGAATATATGATGATAGTGCTGCTTTATCTCCATCAACAATTGGAAACCCAGACTTAGGATGGGAGCAAACTCGAATGCTTGATTTAGGATTAGATTTTGGTTTTTTCGATCACCGTCTTTCAGGGACTATCGGAGTTTATGAAAAAGCAAGTAAAGATTTAATTTACGACAAACCTATTGCTTGGAGTTCTTCTTTTAAAGATGTGACATCTAACGTAGCGTCTACAAGTAACAGAGGTTTTGAATTTGATATAAAATATAATATTATTCAATCTAAGGATCACCGATTAACTTTTGATTTTAATTTCTCAAAAAACGTAACTAAAGTAACAAAAATTAATGGTTCTCTTGAAGAATTATTTTTTCCAGGAACATATTCTCCATATATAAGATTAGTTGAAGGAGGGGAAATTGGTCAATGGTACGGATTAGAAACAGCTGGTCGATTTTATGTTAATGCAGAAGATACATACGGTATTTCAGACAATGTAGATTCTAATGGACAAGTAACATATTTAAACAGTTCTACAGAAACCGCTGGGGATCTTATTTTTATAGATCAAAATGATGATGGATTAATAACTGACGATGACCGTGTAAATATAGGAAGTTCTACACCTTTAGGTTCTGGAGGGTTTGGTTTAACTTATCAATATAAAAGCTTTAGTATTAACACAACATTTTCTTATGCTTACGGGCACAAGAGATTTTGGAACTTAGCATATACCGATGTTGTAAATACAGGAAACAATAATCAAAGTAATTTAATTGCAGGACAGAGTACTATATTAAATAGTCCGTATGATGCTTCATACCCAAGAATGGTACCTGGAGGTGGACTTGGTAATAATAAATTTTCCGATTTTTATTTACACGATGCTTCTTATGTCCGTTTAAATGCATTAAACGTTAGCTACAGTTTACCTAATTATATTTTTACTAAATCAACAATTAAGAGTATAGATATAACTCTTCAAGCAACGAACTTATTTACAATAACTAAATATCCAGGGTTTGATCCTCAAGGGAACTGGTCTAGTACATCAATTGGTTCGGGACTAGCGATAGATTCTAGTAAATATCCTTCTGCTCAAGTTTATAGTCTTGGAGTCAAATTTAGTTTACAATAAAAAACATAACACATGAAAAAAATATTTTATTTAGCATTAATTGTTTTATGTATTGGAACAAGTTCCTGTGAAGACAATTTAGATTTATCGCCTAGTTATTCTTTAAATGAAGAAAGCGCCATAACCAATGCCGAAGAAGCTCGTGCTGCTATTAATGGAATTTATGAAACTATAGTTAATACAGATAATTTTTCAGGTAAAGTTTTTGTTTCTTTTGCATCTAAAGCTGGATTTGTAAAATGGTCTAGTGGCGATTACTTTATGGAATATTCTGCATCTAACGAGACAACTACTAATATTCCAAACCGATGGTTAGATTATTTTACAACTCTAAATGCTGCAAATTTTGCAATAAGTAATATTACAGATTTAACAGAAAGCCAAATTGATATTGATGACAAAAATGCGCTTTTAGCCGAAGCTAAATGTTTAAGAGCATTTGCAAATATTTTCTTGTTTTGGAACTATGGACACTGGTGGTCTAGCGACGATTCGAACCCTAATGGAATAATATTTAGAGAGGAATCTATAGTTTTAGATGATATTGAAATAGAGCGTTTAAATGTAGGAGATAGTTATGATAAAATATTTGAAGATCTTGATTTTGCTATTGAAAATTTAGGAAGTTTTACAAGTAATAGATATGTATCTAAGGAATTTGCAAAAGTCTTAAAAGCTAAAATTATTCTTTACAGAAATGGATATAATGACGGAATCACTGATTTGACTGATGCCCTTACTTTAATTGATGAAGTATTAAATGCAAGTATTTCTGGTTTTTCAATGCAAGAAGATTTAGCTCAAGTTTATCAAGATTCTTGGGATTCTGAAGAAAATTTATTTTCTAGTTATGTGTCTGAAAATGATAGGTATGATAATATTAGTTATACGTATTCATTTAGTATGATTATGAGTTTTGCAAATCGTTTACCAGTGACTGGTAATTTAGATGCTGGCTTAGAATATGGTTTTAATTGGTTTTTACCAGATCCTCGTTGGAATATTATTACAGGAGAAGCAAGAGCTCCAATCGAATGGGATACACAAGAAAGATTTGCATTTACTAAAGTAGCAAGAACAGGTAGGTATGTAGGTCAGTTGTCTAGTCCTCAGGATCTTAAGTATAATACTTATTTTTTTAGATATCCAGAATTGTATATTTTAAAGGCAGAGTTGTTGGCAAGAACAGGTGCTTCTGTGGCAGACGCCATAGCTCCAATTAATGAGATGCGTTCTAAAAGAACAAATCCAATTTTAAATAGCTTAAACCCTGTATCACAACAAGAACTTATGGATGCTATTTTTAAAGAATACTTTTTAGAAACTTTTGTTGAAAACGGAAGTGAGTATTTTGCCTCTTTAAGATTTAAAGATAGTTCTGGGAAATTATGGATTGAATCTATTAGAGGGGAACCTATAGATGAAAATCATTTATGTTATCCTATTCCTTCTGTTGAAACACAATATAATAAACTAATAACACAAAATACTGGTTTAGAATAATTTAAATTATAATCTATGAAATTTATCCCAAAATATATAGTTGCACTAGCATGTTTAGCGTTATTTAATTCCTGTGATGACGAATTAGAGCTTAAAATAGCATACCCAAATGACATAACGTTTAACGAAATGACTTTAGATCGATTTACGTTTGAAATTTACGATACTCCATTCACAGTAGGAGATGATGATTCTGGTGTAGTTACAATTAATGTATCAAAAACATCAGAAAGTGAGTTTAGTGGTTTCGCATTATCTAATAAAAATTTTCGTTCATATCCTTGGAGTTTAAGCCGAGACTTTGCTCCTGCAGGAGGCCTTACTGAAGCAGAAACTCAGGCTGCTATAGACTCAACAGCCTTTAGCGTATTTACCAATGATGTAAATAGAACCGAAAATTATCTTGTAGGGAATACAACAGGAGATAATGCTTATTTTACATTAGAACAATCTGGTATTGTAGAACATGTTTTAGTAGCAAACACATCATATAATTATCTTTTATCTAGTTATGGATCCATCTATTCTGGTACATTAGACGATGATACTCGAGCATATTTATTTAATGGTTCTGCTATTCAAAACCCGAAAATAGTAAACACTGATATTAATATGTATAGTGCTTTTAGTTTACCTGCACCTAATAATGTAGAGGCTATATCATTAAGAAATCATAATATTTTGGCTAAGCGTAGTGTTGGTGAAGAAGCTGGTAACCTTGCAAAACAAGACGTTTTAGATGCAGGAGGAACAGAAGATGAGTCCGAATCAGCATATAATACAGCTTACAATGAAGCTTATGCAGCTTACAATACTGGTTATGTAAAATTAATAGCAGAAGGTTTTTTAAACGGAAATTCTACTGGAAATGTAGAAATGTATTTAGGACTTATGCCTGATGTAGATCCTGAATATCCTGATTATAATTTTGTCTTAAACGATTGGAAAAAATTTGACTTAACCTCTTTGGGTGTGGTTGATAAAGTATTATTTAAAATGGCATCGTCTTACGTTGACAATCAAGGTCAAATGATTTACCCTACTACCTTCTGTTTAGATGGTATACGACTTCAATAAAATATTAATGATTATATAAAATATATAAAATGAAAATTAAGATTGCTCTATTACTTTTAACATTACCCTTAATGTCTTGTGCAGAAAGTAAACAAAAAAAAGATTACATTATATTTTCTGGAAAAATTGAAAATGTTCCTTCTAACAAACTAATGTTAGGAGGGGAAAAAGGAAATATTACGCTAGAGTTAAACGATGATGGGTCTTTTTTGGATACCTTGAACTTAGGAGAAGGACGATACGTTTTATTTGATTCTAGAAATAGATTAGATTTTTATTTTACTAATGGATCAGAATATAACCTTACTGCAGATTTAAAAAATTTTAAAAAATCAGCAAAGTTAACAGGGACGAATACTGATGGATCCCACTATTTAATGACTAAGTTCGAACGTATTAAAAATTTACGAGGAAATAATACAGAATTTTATTCTTTAAATGAAAACGATTTTATAGCTAAAGAAAAAGAGTTAGCACAAAGTTATATTAGCTATTTAGACAGTTTTCCAAATTTGCCTAAAGCTCTTAAAAAAACTGAGCGAGAAGAATTGAACTATTATCACCTATTAGCTTTGGCCAAGTACCCGACATTACACCGAATGTTTACCAAACAACCTGAATTTAAAGTTTCAAAAGATTTTTTCAAGGAATTAGATACTGTAAATTACTTAAATGAGTCAGCTTACAATAGAGGAGGGTCTTACCGTAATTTAGTTTCTGCTCACTTTAATCGTAAAGCTGAAGAATTAGCCATGCAAGAAGGAACAGATAAATACTTTGCTAAATTAAAAGTGTTTGGAGAAATTCCTGTTGATAAAATAAAGAATAATTTATTAATATCAGCAGCTACAAGTGATATTAGTCATACAGATAAATTGGATGAATATTATCAAACATTCCTTACGGTATCTACAGAATCAAAACATAAACAAACCATACAAGAAAAGTATGAAAAATTAAAACTTTTAACTAAAGATCAGGTTTCTCCAATATTTACAGATTATGAGAATCATGCAGGAGGAACCACCTCTTTAAGTGATTTTAAAGGTAAGTATGTCTATATTGATGTTTGGGCAACATGGTGTGCACCTTGTATAGCTGAAATTCCATCTCTAAAAAAAATCGAAAAACAATACCATAATAAAAACATAGAATTTGTTAGTATTTCTATTGATGCAGAAAAAGCTCGTGAATCTTGGAGAAAAATGGTAGAACGTAAAGAACTTGGTGGTGTTCAATTAATAGCAGATAATGATTGGAAGAGTGAGTTTATTAAATCTTACCAAATAAAGGGAATACCACGATTTATCTTAATAGATCCAAAAGGTAATATTGTAGATGCTAATGCGCCTAGACCATCAGATCCAAAATTAATTGAAGTCTTTAATACTCTTAATATATAAATAAAGAAAAGCATAAGGAAATGAGTTTAGCTTATGTTTAAAAACAAATATTAATATTATTACACTATTCTTTCTTTACATTAATGTTAGCATAACATTTTGAATTAGTCTTTATCAAAGTTTAGAAAGCTTTAAAGGGTTATTTGAAAAAGTAGCCCTTTTAAATTTACTTATAGATGTGTCTTCTAATAAATAGTAAATATAATTGTAATAAAGGTTTTTAAATATTGTAAAAGTGTATCTAGTTGTATTTAAACTAAAGCAATAATTATAACATCTATTTAATGAAAAATATATTAATAGTATTAGCTTTTTTAACTTTTGGATTTGTAAATAGCCAAGTATTAGATCCGGTAAAGTGGAGTACTTCTGTAGAGAAACTATCCGATACAGAATACAATTTAATCACAACCGCAAAGATAGATTCTGGCTGGCATTTATATTCGCAAACAGTACCAGAAGGTGGCCCAATCGCGACCACGTTTATCTACGATAATTCTGAAGAGACTTTTACTTTAAAAGGGAATACAATAGAAGAAGCAGGACATACCATTGAAGATCCTGTGTTTGAGATGGAGATTAAGTTTTTTGAAGGCGAAGCTAAATTTATTCAAAAAATAAACGTTAGCAAACCTACACCAACCCTTTTAGGTTTTGTAGAATTTATGGTTTGCGACGATACGCGTTGTTTACCACCAACCGAAATTGAATTAGAATTTCATTTGGAAGAAAACACAGCTTCAGCAGCCTCAGCAAGTAAAGCATCAGACGCATCAACAGGAGTAGAAAAGGCCGTGAAAAACACCTCAGATTCGGCAAGTAATACAGGCCTTTTGTCTATCTTTTTTATAGCCTTTTTATCAGGTTTTGCGGCTTTATTAACGCCATGTGTATTCCCGATGATTCCTATGACGGTAAGCTTCTTTACCAAACAAAGTAAAAACAAAGCAGCTGGAATTAAAAATGCAATTATCTACGGTGTTAGTATCATTGTTATTTATGTTTTATTAGGAAGTGCCGTAACCGGAATTTTTGGGGCAAGTGCATTAAATGCATTGTCAACTAATGTTTGGTTTAACGTAATTTTCTTTGTGTTGTTAGTCGTTTTTGCAGTATCCTTTTTAGGCGCATTCGAAATAGTATTACCAAACTCGTGGGCCAATAAAGTAGATTCTCAAGCCGATCGCGGAGGATTAGTAGGTATTTTCTTTATGGCCTTAGCCTTAGCCATAGTATCTTTTTCATGTACAGGTCCAATTGTGGGAACGCTTTTGGTAGAATCAGCCTCTAAAGGCGGAATAGCACCCATTATTGGGATGTTTGGATTTTCGTTAGCCATAGCATTACCATTTGCATTATTTGCAGCCTTTCCAGGCTGGTTAAATTCGTTACCAAAATCGGGAGGGTGGTTAAATACCGTAAAAGTAGTATTAGGCTTTTTAGAATTAGCTTTAGCATTTAAATTTTTATCGAATGCAGATTTAGTGCTTCAACTTCACATTTTAGAGCGCGAAGTGTTTGTAGCAATTTGGATAGCAGTTTTTGGTACTTTAGCCTTTTATTTATTCGGAAAGATCCAATTACCACACGATTCCCCCTTACCATATATATCTGTAGGACGCTTAAGTTTAGGTCTTATAGTGTTGTCATTTACCATTTACATGATTCCCGGACTTTGGGGCGCACCATTAAATATAATTAGCGCATTTCCACCGCCCCAAGAATATAGCGAATCGCCTTATGGAGTAGGCTTCTCAAAATTAGGTTCAGGAGGTAGTGCATCTACACACGGAGATTTACCAGGCGGGGCCCATTTATTAGCGCCTCACGATATCATTGCATTTGATGATTACGATACCGGATTAGCGTATGCAAAGAAAGTAGGAAAGCCAGTACTGTTAGATTTTACAGGTTGGGCATGTGTAAACTGTAGAAAGATGGAACAAAATGTTTGGCCAGAACCAGCTGTTTTAAATATTTTAAAAAACGATGTGGTTTTAATATCGTTGTATGTAGATGATAAACGGGAACTAGAATCAGACGAGATTGTAGCATCACAATTAAAACCTGGGAAAAAGTTAAAATACATAGGTCAAAAGTGGAGTGAGATGCAAACCATAAAGTACAAATCAAATTCACAACCATTTTACGTAATTATCGACCATAACGAAGAGAAATTAGTCGATCCAGTAGGGTATACACCAGATGTAGACACATATCATGCTTGGTTAGAAGAAGGGGTTAATAAATTTTAAAAAATAACTTAAATAAATAAAAAATGAAATTTAATTATATCATATATCTCACATTAGTAGTAATATTCAATAGTTGTAATTCTACTAAGAATATTAGTGAAGCTAACGAAAGTGTTGTTTTTGAAACACAAGAGGATGAGGCAGAAAATAGTTCAGAATTTGTAAAGGCAGCGAGTTTAAAAATTGATGAAATTGTAGCTTCAAATAAACATATACCTTTTAAAAAACTTAAGGAAGATAGAGTTAAAAATTATGAGGCAAATTCAGGTGTTGAGATAGTCCATACGATGTCAGAGAAAAAGACAGGTCATGAAATGTATTACCACTTACAAAAAAGTACGTTATACATTGGCTCTTCTTATTTATGCGATCAATGTCCGAATGTGCATTTAAGTGCTGCATCAGGTTTTGTAATTCATGAAGATGGTGTAGTTGTAACTAATTATCATGTTATTTCACCTAAAGATACCATTGAATATGATGGGTTATTCGCAGTAGATTATGATGGAAATGTTTATGTAGTAACCGAAATTCTATCGGCAAGTAAGGCTAACGATTTAGCTATTCTTAAAGTAGAAACTAACGGTAAAAAATTAACAGCTTTACCTTTAGCAGATCAAGAACTTGTGGGTGAAGATGTGTATATGATGGGACACCCCTTTAAGAATACGTTTTTTATGACCAAAGGGATTATATCTAGAAAATTTGTGAATTCTAAATCTAGTAAACCTAGAATTTCAATTACAGCAGATTTCGGTATTGGGGCAAGTGGCGGACCCGTTGTTAATGATTCTGGACAAGTCGTTGGTGTAGTTAGTGCTACACGTTCTTATTATACAGAAGGGGCAAATCGAAAAGGTGATTTACAACTGCTTTTAAAAATTGTTATACCAGTAAGTGAACTTAATAAATATGTTAAGGAGGAGGTGCTAAAATAACATTTGTAAAAAGTGATTTTTAACTTCATGCATAGGACAAATATATTAAATAATATGAGCTTCATTTTTTATATAACTACCATTTGTATCAAGGGTTGTAATTACATATGGTTATATAGAGGAAAGATCTATTATTAAAATTATGTAAATGCATTGATAGATAATGTTTTATTACACGAATAGATGGCTAGAGCCTCTGGATGTTTTTTAATTGAATGTCAATGAGTTCAAATCTAAATCTACAGAGGTAAATTAGGAAGGTGTTTAATTGCTCGCCTATGAAGGATACGCATATTTGTTCATCCAATTATGACCAATTCTGAATCAGAATTTATTTGTAATGCTATAAAAGAAGTCGCAGATTACATTTCTATTTGGGGATTGGATTATGTATTGTTAAAAATGAATTTATTTATATAGAAAATTTTAACGTAGAGAAAGAGATTATTGAATCTTGGTTTTAAAATAAAAAGTTTTGCCTATTAGTAAAATAAGTTTTTAGTTAAAGCTAAATCTATTAGTAATTCAAATATTGATGAATGTAAAATAGTGTCCAAAAAAAGACTTCTAAAATTCAGTTAAGAAACTAATTAATCTAAATAATATTTTTATGATTACACAAATTACTAAAAAAAAGATTTTATTATTACCGTTATTAGCCTTTTTTGTTTTTAGCCAAATCTCGTTGGGTCAAAAAGATTCAAATAAATATGACATAAAAACAAAGCATGGAACATATAAAGTAAATGCTTTTAAAGATTCTGATTTTCAGCCACTGCAGGGTGCTGAGTTCGAAGGAAAATATTTTCGTTTAGTTCAATTTTATGAAATTCCAACAAATCAACAACGAAAATCTTGGGAAAAACAAGGATTGATTCTCGTAGATTACTTGTCGGCAAATACCTATTATGTAAGTGTAAATAAGGAATTTTTTATTGATAAACTCAAAGGAATAGTACGTGCTATCATGCCTGTTGATGGACAATATAAAAAGGAAGAAGCTTTGTATGAAGAAGAGGCTTTAAAAGCAACTGAAAAGCCTAATAGTAGAAGGGAGTATGTAATTAGTTATTATAAAGGTTTAGATTATAATGATGTGAGTTCAGATTTACAATCTAAAGGTGTTCAAATTGTGGCACATAGAGATTATTCCTATCAGATAGATGTGATTTTTAGTGATTCGCAATTAGAAACCATAACAAATTCCCCATATGTACAATTTATAGGATTAAAACAAAGAGATTTTGTTAATGAAAGCTTAGATTATAGAAATTCTACATCACGTGTTAATTATTTAAATACAGGTTATAATGGATTAAATTATAATGGATCTGGTGTGGTTATAGGTCATGGTGAAGGGGAAATTGTTGGAGATGATATAGATTTTAAAGGAAGGGTTACTGAAATAAGAACTTCTAATACTGGAGAATCTAATGATCATAAAATTAACGGTATGCAAAATATGGGAGGAGCAGGTAATCTTGATCCTACAAACCGAAATAATGCATGGGGAGCTACTTTACTTAGTCTAGGGAATTCACCTGACTATACTGGTCTTTATAGTTCACATAATTTACGATATACCAACCATTCTTATGGTGTGGCAGGAGTTCAGGGAGGATATGATTCTCGTGCCAGAGAGCACGATCTTAGAATTGAAAGCTTGCCAAATCATATGGTTTCTTATTCTTCAGGAAATTTAGGGAGTTCTACAGGAATTTCTCCTTATACATTTTCTAATTGGGCAAATATTACAGGATCTTTTAAAGAAAGTAAAAATCAGATTACTGTTGGAGCGATATCTCCAGAGGATGTGATTGAAAGTTTTAGTAGTCGTGGCCCAATGTATGATGGGCGAATTATACCTCAATTAGTAGACGAAGGCGCTGATGGAACTTCCTTTTCATCACCTAAGGTTATTGGACAATTTGCTGTTTTAGCTCAAGCATATAAAGATAAAAATGGGGGAACAGAACCTGCATCTTCACTTTTAAGAGCTGTAGTTATGAATACAGCCGATGATTTAGGGAATTCTGGTCCCGATTTTATTTATGGTTATGGACGGCCAAATTTAAGAAGAGCTTACAATATTATAGATAAAAATCAATTCATTACAAGTACTGTCGAACATGGAGTGATTAATAAACATAATATAGCAATTCCTGAGAATGTTAAGCAAGTACGTGTAATGATTGTTTGGCCAGATGTTGCTGCATCAGTGAATGCAGAAACAGCAATTGTTAACAATCTTAATTTATCTTTAACCGCTCCTTCTTCTACAACTTACAATCCGTGGGTGTTAGATAGTAGCCCTTCAATAGCAAGTCTTAGCGCTCCTGCAACTCGAGGTATAGACAATTTAAATACTATAGAACAAGTCACTGTAGATAATCCATCAGCAGGTTCTTGGACGCTAAATATAGATGGTAATAATGTGCCTTTAGGCCCTCAAACTTATTATGTAGTATATGAATATGTGTATGATGAGCTTGAAATCGTTTTTCCTTTAGAAAACCAAAAATTCACCCCTGGTGAGACTTATTATGTAAGATGGGATAGTTATGGAGATACAGGTGCTTTCAATATTTCATACGAGCTTAATAACAGTGGTACATGGGTTGAGCTTGAAAATGCTTACGATGCATCAAAGAGGGTCTACAAATGGTTGGCTCCAGATGTTTCAAATGGAATTAATACGATTAGATTTAAAGTGGAACGAAATTCATTATCATCAATTAGTGGTGTTAATCAAATTGGTGAAACACCTGAAAATTTTAGAATAACAAAAGTCTGCGATGATGTTGTCTCTTTTAAATGGTCTGAAGTTCCTGGTGCGACTGCTTATAAAATCTATAGATTAGGAGCAGAATATATGGAAGAAATCAGTTCAAATATTACGTTTTCTGGAAATAGTGCAGAGCTAATAGGACAAAGTACAGCCGACAACGAATTTTATGCAGTTAGTGCTATTACAAACACTGCAGAAGGACAAAGGAGCCTTGCCATACAAAAAACAGCAGGATATATTAGTTGTAATACACTGAGTTGGGTTGGAACAATATCTTCAGATTGGTTTGATGATGCCAATTGGTCTTCTGGAACTATCCCAACAAGTGTAGACGATGTCGTAATTCCCTCATCAGCACCTAATCAACCTGAAATTGCTGCCGATGGTGCCATTTGTGGAGCGATAACAATTGATTCTGGAGCTAGTTTAACCATGGATGCAACAACAGCTTATACGTTATCTGTTTCAAAAGATTGGATCAATAACGGAACATTTACTAGTGGCGTAGGTACCGTAGATTTTATAAACACCACTTCTTATCAGGAAATTTCGGGAACATCCACAACAAATTTTTATATATTAAAAGTAACCAAAGGAAGTAAAGATATTATTCTAGAGGTAAATTCTCTAATAACACTTGATGCATCTTCAAATCCGTTGGTGTTAACATCTGGAACCTTTAAGCTTTCTAGTGCCTCTACCATAACGCCTTTTACATCGGCTGTGGCATTAACTTCAAGCAGAGGCTTTTGGAATAATGGAGGTACAGTTAGTACTGGAAATTTTACTTGGACGCTTAATTCTGGATTATTAAAAATTTCTGGAGGAGTTACCAATATTGGTACAGGAAGTAATAATAGAATTAATTACCTTAATGATGGAGAGCTTATTGTTGAAGGAGGAACTTTAAATGTAGGTGGTCGAATAAGTCCAAATAGTAATAATTCAAGTGTTACATATACACAAACAGGAGGTGTTGTAACTGTAAATATTGTAGGGAATACAAGTACCTCTAGAGCACCTTTTGAAATGGGGGTTAATGCTGATTTTACATTTAATGGGGGTACTATTATAATTAAAAAGCCTTCACCAAATTATGCAGATTATGTTAACCTATCTAGTTCCAATGCTGTTAGCGGTGGTACGCTTCAACTGGGAGACCATACAACCGACGCAGGAAAAACATTTAGGCTAGACAGTAGTGCTCCAATTTATAATTTATATTTAAATGGTTTTAATGAACCTAATATACAATTGGTTGATAATGATTTATATGTAAGTAATGACCTTACTATTTCAGGAGGGACTTTAGATGCTAATGGAAAAGATATTATAATAGAAGGAGACTGGACAAATAATGGTTTGTTTTTACCTAATGAGGGTAAAGTTACGTTTGCAGGAACTGCTAATCAGTTAATCACAGGAAGTACTACCTTTTACAATTTAGAGCTCACTAATAGTTCAGGTTTAACACTGGTAAATACAATAAATATTACCAATGACTGCTTAATTTCAACAGGTATAATAGACTTGGGAACAGCTCTTTCACATTCAACAAATACGCTAAACTTTTCGGATACTAAAGCTGATTCTGGTTCTTGGGGAAGTAGTTTATCTCTGGCTTCTCATAAGGACGACTCTTATTTTAGTGGAACAGGTATTATTAATGTAAATCAAGGAACACTGAGTGTAACTACGCCTGTATTAAATGAGAATAACATAATAGTTTATAAGAATAATAAAACTATATATGTAAAATCTTCAATAACTACAATTAATTCTATTAGAGTTTTTGATTTGTTAGGACGATTAGTAGTAGATCAAAAAAATGTAAATTCGAATACAGCTACTATAAATATGATTAGTGATACTAATCAAGTGTTTATAGCGCAAATAACTACTGTAGACAATAAAAAGGTTGTTAAAAAAATTGTGAATTAGATAATGTGTAAGTATAAATTAGCCACTTAATTAAGTGGCTAATTATCTTTTTTTTAATTACTTTTTTCGTGTATTAAAATATCTTCGTTATTTTGAATCTTATATAAGCCATGAGCAGAAGTTTTATTACATCTCTTAATTGTAGACTTTATATTAATTAGATTTATTATCATCAGTTCTAAAATTTACCTCAGTAAAATACGTGTAAAAAATAATGTGTTTATGTTTCTTATTATTAGATAATAAGAAATCTATGCAATGCAATTATTAAAATAAAAAGTATTGATTTTGGAGTGTTTTTTAAAAGAGGTTATGTTCTCCTACGTTATCTTAGATTTATATTCTTTAACACAGAATTAAATATTTATAATCCAGAAGTACTTTGTGTAATTTAAAAGAATAGAGTTTAATCACTAATTAATTATTATATATAAACTAAATAAGGCAGGTATATTTATAGAAATATACCTGCCTTATAAATACTATATTAAAGCAATAAGATTTATTATATATTAATTTTTCATAACTTTTTTAGATTCTATAATTTCACCATTTTTGTTAAATAGCATTATTACATATATCCCATCTTCAATACTAATATCATTTAAAATTTGACTATCAGAAGAATTTATATTTGATTTCTCATATACTAATCTACCATAAATATTAAATATTTTTATAGACTGATCTGCTGTTGTGTTAGTATTGTCATCTATTTTAACGATTAAGTTAGTTTTAGACGAATTAGTATATGCTACAATAGAAGATTGAGAGCTTATATTTGATGATGTAGGTAAAAAGTCAGGACCTTGACCATCATTATAATCAGAGCCATTACCGTCTTCACATTTTGCTCTAATTTGCCATTCGTAGCTAGAACTAGTGTTAACGTCAGTTAACGTTACATTTCCTGTTTTAATACTCTCAACGTATCTCCAATCCGAATCTCCTGTTTTTTTATAACGTACATTATAGTGGTTTACACTTGAAGAGTAATCCCAATTTAAAGTAACACTATTACTAGTTAAGTTACTAACATATAATCCTGTTGGTGTGTCGCTACATGATTGTACTACAGTGTTTTGGTTTGAAGAAGTAGGTAGGAAGTCAGGACCTTGACCATCATTATAATCAGAACCACTACCGTCTTCACATTTTGCTCTAATTTGCCATTCGTAGCTAGAACTTGTATTTACATCAGTTAACATTACATTTCCTGTTTTAATACTCTCAATGTATCTCCAATCCGAATCTCCCGTTTTTTTATAACGTACATTATAGTGGTTTACACTGGAATTATAATCCCAATTTAAAGTTGCACTATTATTGGTTAGGTTACTAACGTATAATCCTGTTGGTGTGTCGCTACAAGTTGTTGAAGATGGGCTTGATGTTGTTTCAAAATTAGGACCAGGAGCATCTAAATAATTCGAACCATTTTCATCAGCACATTTCGCTCTAATTTGCCATTCGTACTCTGCATCTTCATTTAGGCTTGTTAAAGTAACACTTCCTGTTCTAATAGAAGATTTAGTAATCCAAGTAGAATTACCTACTTCTCTATATCTAACATTATAGTGATCTATAGTAGTATTAAAATTCCAGCTTAAAGTTGCTTCAGTTTTCGATACATTCGTTACTGTTAATCCTGTAGGAGCTGTTGCATTACAGCTTGTTTCAGTCTCTGTTGTTGTAAAGTTTGAACCTTGAGCATCTGAGTAATTAGAGCCCGTTTCATCGGCACATTTTGCTCTAATTTGCCATTCGTACTCTGCATCTTCATTTAGGCCTGTTAAAGTAACACTACCTGCTGTAATAGATGATTTAGTAATCCAAGTAGAATTACCTACTTCTCTATATCTAACGTTATAGTGATCTACAGTAGTATTAAAATTCCAGCTTAAAGTTGCTTCGGTTTTCGATACATTCGTTACTGTTAATCCTGTAGGAGCTGATGCATTACAGTTAATTGGAGTGATAACAGGTTCATCGGCATGATCAACATACATATCATAAACAACAACTTCTCCATAGTTATCTGGATCGTCAGTATCATCGCCTTCTTTTGAAGGATTACTTTGGGTGTAATTACCAACTTTAAAATAGGCATCATCATATTCAATATCCATCAATACCGCATTCCCATTATCTTTTACTAAATAAGAAGATGCAGTTCCGTTTTGGTATGCCGCTTTCAAATTACCATCTTCACTATAGTATACGTAATGTTTATCATCAAGTACTTCAAAAATAACTTCATGTAAAGTTCCTAATTCATAATTATTAGTTATAGTTACATTACTTCTTAAAACACCTCCATTAAAATTTAAAAAAAGATGCTTACCCTCTAGTCTTACAACCAAAGCATCATCAATTCCATCAGATTTGTTACCATGAATTTGTGTTGCTACTAATTTGTTTACATTAATAGGTAAGTGCGTAATTGCTTGTTTTACGTAAATAACATGTCTACCTTCTGTAGTCCAGTATTTATCAGAACCACCATCAATTTCTCTTTCTCTTAATTCAGAACGTATATTACTAGAATTTGGAGTAGTACCATTATCAGATCGTATAGGGGCATAAAATACTATTCCATCATTTGAAGAATTTACATAAAAAAACTCGTTGTTATCTTCTCCGCATAACGTTTTATCTTCATCACTTGTTGGATAAGTAATTTTCCATTGTTCGCAATGCGCATAAGTTGTATTATTTTCTGTGTTAGAATTCCATGCATTTAATAAGTCAGAGGGCACCAAATTACTTTGAGCATTCACTTGACTAATAAATGTAACCGAAAACATCAGACCAGTTATAAAACATTTTAATAGTTTCCTCATGTGTCTTGGCACTCGTAATTTTTGTTTCATTTTGTAGGTTTTAGTTATTTATATATAATGATTTACGATGAAATTCGTTTTTTGGATGACGAAATTCATTTTTTTTTGTTTTTTATTAACACAAGTCTTAAAAAAAACATAAAGTTTAGGTTGATATGAGGTAATTAATTCGTGCTGTTTAATCGTATATTTAAAGAACAGATGGATTTAAAATCAAAAAAAAATATAATTCCTCTACATGAAATTTATCACTTCTCTTTTGTAAGTGTCCTTTAAAACAAAAGGCTGTCTTGTTAGATCTAATTTTTAGTTTAAATTCGTTGTCTTGTCTTGAAACGTGAATACGTACGTATTATAATTGCATTTTCAGATAATTTACATGCGTTATTTAATTAAGGGTATAATTAGATAATAATAATTTTTAAGTCATTATAAATACATAATCTATTGATGAATTCAATTATCATTATTGTAATTATTTTAGAACGTATTTTTGCTTTATACTTTAAAAAAGCATATATTTTTTATGAATCATAAACTCATAACAGAGGTGTGAAAATGTTGTTTCTGTTCTTTTACTAAAATTTCTGATTGCTTTAGTTTACGTTGTTAAATCTTGTTGATTTTTTTGACATTTCAATTTTGATATTACTATGTGTTATATTTAAAGTAAATATTTAGTTTATAAATATTCTTATAATTATGAATGAGGAAAAAAAATTAGGGATCACTTTCTTGATAAGATCAGTATCCATTTTGGGTATAAGAGTAATTTTTCAAGGATATATGAGTATATAATAATATAATCGTACATCGCTCTAATTACACTATGTGTAAATAAGATTTTGTATGTTTATTGCAAATTATTAGATTTAGTATCTTATTAAATATGTATTTTTTAGTTATAAAAAACACATAATACATAGAATCATTATTAATTTTAATGTTTTTTTTGTGAAATTTAAACTTTTTTAAACATTTCTATCCTGCTGAACAATCTATGACAATCTATAAAACACTTCTATTAGCAATTCTATTTAATGTAGTGAATCCAATATATGCTTCTAACGAATTAGATTCGTTAATTGTAAAATTGGAACATGAAATGGCTAAAAGAGATATTTACGATCAAGCCAAAGAACAGCGTATTACCAATCTAAAAGTACTTTTTTCTGAACCAAATGTATCACTAGAAAATCAATATTTCTTAACTAAAAAGTTAATCAACGAATATGAATATTATAGTTTTGATTCAACACTCTATTATATTGAAGAGAATTTAGCCATTGCAAAAAAAATTGGTAATTCTTATTTTATAAACGAATCTACTTTAAGGCTAGCGAAACTTTTGGCGACATCTGGACGGTACGACGAATCTATAAAATTACTTGAAGACATCTCGTCTAAAAATCTATCTGATGAATTAATTAGAGAATATTATTCTACATATAAACGATGTTATTCAGAGCTTAGAACCATTTCTACCGTTAAAAACATCAGTGAAAAATATAATAAGCTTTATTATGTGTATAAAGATTCTTTAAATGCACAAATTTCTAAACTCGATCCAAATTCTGACTTGTATTTAAAATTAATTGAACAAAACTATAGAGATGTCTATGATAATAAAAAAGCTTTAGAAATTAATACAAAACGACTGTCTTTAGCAAAAATGGGAACGCGAGATTTTGCAATGGTAGCTTTTGATCGCTCTTATATGAGTTATGAAATAGAAGGAAATAGAATAAATCAAAAAAAATATTTGATTTTATCTGCGATCTCGGATATTCAAGCTTCAGTAAAAGATAATGCCTCAATGTCAAATTTGGCAGTTATACTTTTTGAAGAAGGAGATGTAGATAAAGCCCATAATTACATTAGTTTTACTTTTGAAGATGCCAAATTTTACAACTCTAAATTACGATTTTTAGACATATCAAATGTACTACCAGTAATTGCAAAATCGTATGAAATCAAAAATGTAAAGCAGAATAATCGACTTAAAAAACAAATCATTTTTATTAGTATACTCTCACTAATTTTAGCCTTGGCTTTATTTTTTATTTTTAAACAATTCAATAAAATAAAGTTGGGACGCGAGCATTTAAAAACTGCTAATTTGCAATTAAAAGATCTAAACGAACAATTAAATAACTCTAATAACGATTTAAAACGATTATATAATGAATTGTCTGCTGTAGATACTATTAAAGAACAATACGTTGGGACATTTTTAAATCTATACTCCGAGTATATAGACAAATTAGATAACTACAGAAAAAATGTTCGAAAATATATTGTAACCAATAAAACTAATGATTTGCTAGAATTGGTAAAATCTAAAAATATTGTAGACGACGAGTTAAAATTATTCTATACTAATTTCGATAAATCGTTTTTACACATCTATCCAAACTTTATTGAAGGATTTAATGAGTTGCTAAAAGATGAAGGTAAAATTGTGATTAAAAAAGAAAATACCTTAACGGTAGAATTACGAATTTTTGCTTTAATTAGATTAGGCATTGTAAATAGTTCTAAAATCTCTAAAATCTTAAGGTACTCAGTTAACACTATTTACAATTATAGAGTTAAGGTAAGAAACAATGCTAAAGATAGAGAAGAGTTTGAGGATATGGTAAAAAAAATAATGTAATTTTAGTATTAAATCATAATAGGGTCTTTAAAATTCACTTTTTATTAATCTAGTTTAGGTAAAATATCTCGTTTTGTCTTTGTTTTTATAACAATTTTACTACTTTTTTTTCAATTTATAAAAAATCTAAATATTTGTTTTACAGTGTTTTAATTGTTTTTTTAGCTATATTAAATCTACTTATTTAGTACATAGGGTTGTACTTTGTTTATGACTTGGTTTAATTTGTTTCATGCTTCAATGATTTGATGGCTACAAACGAAACTAAACTAAAACATGAAAAAAAACAATTTGAAACTAAAGTCGTTCGCGATTTTATTTATTCTTTCAACATGGTTTTCTTTTGCTCAAGAGATAACTATAAATGGAATTGTAAATGATGAAACAGGATTCCCTATTCCTGGTGTAAACGTAATTAAAGAGGGAACTAGTGAAGGCACAGTAACCGATTTTGATGGTGCATTTACTATAAATGCAGAAGTAGGAGACATCTTATCTTTTAGCTATATTGGATACGCTACTCAAGAAGTTGTTATTAAAGACAGTGCTGCATTAACAATTTCTTTAAGCGAAGATTTGTCTGAACTGGATGAAGTTGTAGTTGTGGGATATGGTACTCAAAAAAAGAGTGTTGTTACCGGAGCTATTTCTGGAGTTAAACAAAGTGAACTTGAAGATTTACCTATAACAAGAGTAGAGCAAACCTTACAAGGTAGAGTATCAGGTGTAACCATTGCTGCTAACTCAGGACAACCAGGTTCATCTTCTACAGTAAGGGTTAGAGGAGTTACTACATTAGGTAGCAACGAACCTTTGTGGGTTGTAGATGGTGTTGTGGTAGATTCTGGAGGTATAGGGTATTTAAACCAATCAGATATAGAATCTGTAGAGGTGTTAAAAGATGCTGCATCTCAGGCTATTTACGGTGCCCGTGCTGCAACAGGAGTGATTCTTATTACTACCAAAAAAGGAAAATCTGGAAAACTAAGTGTAAATTATAATGGGTATACAGGAATATCATCTGCTGCGAAACAATTAGATTTATTAAATGCAACAGAATATGCTACATTATTAAATGAGAAATCTGTGAATGGTGGAGGTGGTATATTATTTTCAGATCCAGCCTCGTTTGGTAAAGGTACCGATTGGCAATCTGTAATTTTTAACGATAGTGCTAAAAGAGTGAGTCATGAATTTAGCTTGAGCGGAGGTAACGATATTTCTAAATTTTATGCTTCATTTGGATATACGGATCAAGAAGGTATAGTCTTGAGTGACATCTCAAATTATACAAGAAAAAATATTCGATTAAATTCAACACATAATATTACTGATAAAATTCGTTTCGGACAGACGGTTGCATATTCAAATGAAAAAACCAAAGGTATTGGAAATACTAATAGTGAGTTTGGAGGCCCTTTGTCTTCTGCCATAAATTTAGACCCGTTAACACCTATTGTAGAAACAGATCCCGTCCTAACCAATCAAGCACCTTATACAAATAATGGAATTTGGAGAGATTCTAACGGAAACCCTTATGGGATTTCTAGCTTAGTTGCACAAGAAATGTCCAATCCATTAGCATATCAACAAACCCAAATGGGAAATTATAGTTGGGCAGATAATTTTGTAGGAAACGCATATCTTGAATTTGAACCTATTGAAGGCTTAAAATTTAGAAGTACTTTAGGAGGAAAATTAGCGTATTGGGGAAGTGAGAGTTATACGCCAGTGTCTTATTTAAATGCTTCATTAATAACAACACAAAATAACATATCAAGATCTACAAATAAAGGTTTTGGTTGGAATATTGAAAACACGTTATCTTATGAAAAAACGTTAGGAAACCATAATTTTAGTGTCCTACTTGGTCAAGGTGCATATGTTGACAATATTTCCTCTGGAGAAACAGTAACTTATTTTGATATTCCTGTAGATAATTATAAGGATGCATCCTTTAATTATAGTGTGTCAACAGACCAAATTACAGCTTCTGCCTATACGGGTAATGAGCACAAAGTAACCTCATTGTTTTCTAGATTAACTTATAATTATAGTGAAAAATATTTGCTAACAGCAATTATGAGACGCGATGGATCTTCACGATTTGGAGCCAATAATAAGTATGGTTTTTTTCCATCGTTTTCGGCAGGATGGGTACCTTCTAAAGAAGATTTTTGGAAAGATAATGACGTAGTAAATCAGTTAAAAATTAGAGGAGGATATGGGATAACTGGTAGTGATGCTATTGGAGATTTTCAATATTTATCAACCGTAAGTGGTGGTAGAAATTACACTATAGGAACCTCTGGATCGGTAGTTATTGGTAATAGTCCAGACGCACCATCTAATCCAGATTTAAAATGGGAAGAAACAAGTCAGCTAAATATTGGTTTCGATACCAGATTATTCAATAATTTTTCAGTAGCATTTGATTGGTATAAAAAAGAGACTACAGGTATTCTGCAAAGTGTTACTATACCGGGATATGTTGGGGCAGTAGGAAGTCCTACAGGTAATGTTGCCGACATGGAGAATACTGGTATAGATCTAGAATTAGGATACAGTAAGAGCTTTAATAATTTTAATTTATCACTAAACGGTAACGTGTCATTCTTAGAAAATACGGTAACCTTTTTAGGTAATGGGGTAGAATTTCTGTCTGGAGGAGAAACCATTCAATCCAGTACTTATCCTATTACAAGAACACAAGTAGGGCAACCAGTTAATTCGTTTTATGGTTTTAGAACCAATGGTATTTTTCAAAATCAAGCAGAAATTGATAACTATGTTAATTCTAATGGAGTCGTAATTCAACCCAATGCTAAACCAGGAGATTTTAAGTGGAAAGATTTAGATGATGATGGCAATATAGATTCAGATGATAGAGATTTTTTGGGTAGTTCCATACCAAAAATAACCTTCGGATTTACTGTAAATATGGATTATAAAAATTTCGATTTAATGGTATTCTGCCAAGGGGCTAGTGGTAATAAAATTTTCCAAGCTTTAAGAAGATTAGATGTAGAAAATGCTAATTACCAAACGTCGGCTTTGGGTAGATGGGTTGGCGAAGGTACATCTAATTCATATCCAAGATTAACCACAAACGATACTAATAATAACTTTTCTAATCCTTCAGATTTTTATCTAGAAGATGGTGATTATTTGAGATTTAAGACCATACAAATAGGGTATACGCTTCCATCGGAAGTATTAAATAAATATGGTGTAAGTAAATTAAGAGTTTACCTCACTTCAGAAAACCTATTAACATTTACAAAATATAGTGGTTATGATCCTGAAATAGGTGGAGGTGTTCTAGGTATAGACCGAGGTTACTATCCACAAGCTGTTACAAACCAAATAGGGATTAACTTACAATTTTAAAATTTATAGAGATATGAAAAAATTAAAAAATATATGGAGTATGAGTATGGTTCTGCCAATAATCATACTTATGGTATCTTGTAGTGAAGAATTTTTAGAAGTTGAACCTAAAGGTACGACTTTAGAAGAAAATTATTACTCTAATGAGGATGAAGCTTATTCTGGTCTAGTAGCTGTTTACGATGTTATTGGTAAGCAATCTCGAGGATTTGAAAATATGATAGCATTATTAAATTCGGGGTCAGATGATCATTATGCAGGAGGAGGTAGTTCTTCAGATGGTCCTCAATTTCAGGCATTTTCTAATTACACCATAAGCGAATCAAACGTTGCAACAAGTTATTGGAGTGATTTCTATCAAGGAATCTTTAGAGCAAATACCTTATTAACTAAGTTGCCAGATGTAGATATGTCAGAAGAGACAAAGGCAAGATTTACGGCAGAAAGTAAAGCATTAAGAGCTATTTATTATTTTGAATTAGTAAGGCTTTTTAAGAATATCCCTTTAATTACATCGCCGCTAAGTACAGATGAAATTTATAATGTAACACAGGCAGATCCTAGCGATGTTTATGCACAAATAGAAACCGATTTACTTGACGCTATATCAGACCTTCCTGTAACTTTGGATTTAGCTAGTGAAGCGGGACGTTTAACACAAGGTGCTGCTATTGCGCTTTTAGGTAAGGTATATTTATATCAAGGTAAAAATGATGAAGCAGCTTCACAATTTGCAGAGGTAAATGGTACGCCTGGCACAACAAGTCCTTATGGGTATAAATTACTAGATAATTTTTCTGATTTGTGGGTAGTTGGTAATAATTATCACAGTGAGTCTATAATTGAAATTGCACATACAGATAAAAGTAATGCCGATTGGTGGTTCTGGGGTGCTAGTGATGATGAAGGGAATAGTCTAAATGTTATGGTTGGGCCAAGAGGGTATATTCGTACACAAGGTTCTACTGCTCCAGATTATGCAGCCGGATGGGGATTTAATATCATAACTCAAAGTTTATATGATGCGCTTGAAGGTGACCCAAGATTTGATGCTACTATTGAAAATATACAAGCTTATGAAGATGCTGGACAGGTACAATACGAAGCTAGTTATCAAAACACAGGGTACTTTCTAAAAAAATTCATGCCATATACATCAGATAGGTCAACTGGTGGTGGTGCTACTGAATTGAATTACAAACAACATACGTATATGATGCGTTTAGCAGATACATATTTATTAGAAGCAGAAGCTCTAGGTGGTGTTGGACCACGCGCTCAAGCTTTACTTGATGCTGTTAGAGCAAGAGTTGGTTTACCTTCTGTTCCTGTATCCCTAGATGCTATTATGAACGAACGTCGTTTAGAATTGGCTGGAGAAGGACATAGATGGTATGATTTAGTAAGAACAGGTAAAGCAGCTACTACTTTAGCAAACAGAGGTTTTGTGGCTGGTAAGAATGAAATTTTACCAATTCCTTTGTCAGAATTGGAAAATACACTACTGGTTCAAAATCCAAATTATTAACCCTTAAAATAAAATTATAATGAAAGTAAATTTAAGATTAAAAAAGGGTTTAAAGTATGTTGCTCTTGTGTTATCACTATTTATTGTAGCCTGTCAACCTGATGAAGTTGGAGATGGTAACGGAATCACAACTTCAGATTTAGATGCCGGATTTACAGTTACTGAGGTGGCTGATGCCAATAATACCTATTTATTTACAGCTAATGGAAGTTATATCTCCTCGAGTTGGGACTTTGATAATGGTTCAGGTTTTGTTTCAGGGCGTACTAATGAAGCGGTTTTTTATCCAGATGCAGGCACCTATAACGTTATGCATAAAGTTACCGGTATAGGTGGTGTTGCTGAAACATATAGTCAAACTATTGAAGTAGAAACTTCAGATCCAAT
Organism: Formosa sediminum; assembly: GCF_007197735.1. Classification (GTDB taxonomy): domain Bacteria; phylum Bacteroidota; class Bacteroidia; order Flavobacteriales; family Flavobacteriaceae; genus Formosa; species Formosa sediminum. The sequence continues at coordinate 3,787,225 of NZ_CP041637.1, read as the reverse complement.
TGCCGGAAATTTAGTGAAAGGTGGAAGTTTTCAAGATGAGATAGATCACTCAGAATGGACCATATTAAATATTAGTGGAGGAAATGCAAACTGGATATTTAATGAAGGCAGTGCGACTATTGTTGCGAGTGATTATAATCAACAAGCAATTTATCAGGCCATAGAGGTTGTTGCTGGAAAAGAATATCAAATAAATATGATTGTTTCTGGAGATGGTAATGATGAGGCTTGGTTTGAAGTTATGGCAAGTACCGTAGAACCTATACAATGGAATGATTATGCTAGTAATGTAGTTATGGGACTTAATACATGGTCTGGTTGTGGAGCAGGAACATTTAGTGGATTGTTATCTACAGTAGGATGTGTAGATAATTCATTTACAAGTTCAAGAAGCAATACAGTTACGTTTGAGACTTCAGGTACCATATATCTAGTCATTAAATGTGGTGGTGGTACTGTACCTGGGTATACAATTACTAATGTAGAAATGAGAGGTACAGGTTCAAACTAGCTTACACAATATTTGTTGTTGGTTGAAGTATGTTTGTTTAGATTTTAAGGTCCATGTTCGGTAGTGGATATGGACTTTAAATTAAAATCACAACACTTTGTATACCCTGTATTTACATTTAATAGTTCAGATAATTAATCTCATATCACACTTAAACAAAAAATGACACTTTTAAATCGATTACTAAATCTGTATAAATCTAGACGTATGGGTAAATGCATTGTATTATGTACTTGCTTTACGATACTTGTAAATTGTGCTTCAGATGATTCAAACTCTAATAGTGAAGATGTAATTGATACTAATCCAACAATAGCTTACAGTAATGTAAACCTTTATTTAACAGAGGCCGATAAATCAGAGTTGTTTAGCTTACAGCCAACAAATCCTCCTTTATTTTCAGAAAATATAAATTTCTCCATAACGGTTGACCCTAATGTAACGTATCAAGAAATAGATGGTTTTGGGTTTTCGCTAACCGGAGGAAGCGCAATGCATTTAAATAATATGTCGTCTACTGAAAGAGAAATTGTTTTAAATGAATTATTTAATGAAGACAATTTAAGTGTGAGTTACTTACGTGTAAGTATTGGGGCTTCCGATTTAGATGCAAAGCCCTTTACCTACAACGATTTGCCAAATGGAGAAACCGATGAAAACTTGGAACAATTCTCCATCGCTAAAGATCAGGAACATCTTATCCCAATATTAAAGGAAATTTTAGCAATACATCCAGATATTAAAATAATGGGTTCGCCTTGGTCAGCTCCCTCATGGATGAAATCCAATAATAATTCCATTGGCGGAAGTCTGAAACCTGAATATTATTTAACCTATGCCAATTATTTTGTAAAATATATTCAAGCCTATCAAGCAGAAGGAATTGCTATAGATGCTGTAACTATTCAAAATGAACCCTATCATGATGGTAATAATCCAAGTATGTATATGGAATCTACCGAACAGGCATTATTTATTAAAGATTTTTTAGGTCCAGCTTTCCAAGCCGCCAACATAGATACTAAAATTATAATTTGGGATCATAATGCAGATAATACGGCGTATGCTACAAGTATCCTAGATGATGCTGAAGCAAATCCTTACATCGATGGTTCTGCATTTCATTTATACGCCGGATCCATCAATAATCTTAGCAATGTGCACAATGCCCACCCAGACAAAAACTTATATTTTACAGAACAATGGGTTGGTGCTAATAGTGATTTTGGCGATAATTTACTTTGGCATACCAGAGAATTAATAGTAGGAGCAACCCGAAATTGGTGCAAAACGGTTTTAGAATGGAATTTAGCATCCAACTCTAATTTAGAGCCTCATACTGAGGGAGGTTGTACCGAATGCTTAGGCGCATTAACTATAGATGGTAATACCGTTACTAGAAATGTAGCGTACTATATTATTGCTCATGCTTCAAAATTTGTAAAACCTGGATCGCATAGAATAACTTCAAACTATTCAGATGAGTTACCAAATGTCGCTTTTATAACACCAGACGGAGACATTGTTGTCATCGTAGTCAATAATACACAAATCGATAAATCATTTAACATAAAAACCCCTGGAGAATCTATTTCAACCTCTTTAAAGGCTGGAGCTGTTGGTACCTATGTTTGGTAAAACGTTTCTAAAAAATTAATAATGAAAAAAATATTCTTAGGCTTTATTCTTATGTACTTGGGCTCAGCACCATTACATACTATTGCTGCGCAGCACTTTTTACATACTGATGGGCAAAACATAGTGGATGGTAATGGGAAAAATGTGCTGTTACGAGGTTTAGGCCTTGGTGGCTGGATGGTACAGGAAGGCTATATGTTACAAACAGGAAGTTTTGCAGGACCACAACATGAAATCAAACAACATATAAAAGACCTTATAGGTGATGAAAAAACAAAATTATTCTATGACGCCTATATAACTAATGGTGTTACTAAAAGAGATATAGATTCGCTTGCCGCTTGGGGATTTAATTCAGTAAGGTTACCCATGCATTATAATTTATATACGCCACCCATTGAAGAGGAAAAGAATAATGAAATCACTTGGATTGAAAAAGGATTTCAAATGACCGATGATGTATTAGAATGGTGCAAAGCAAACCAAATGTATCTTATTTTAGATTTACATGCCGCACCAGGTGGTCAAGGAAACGATGCCAATATATCGGATTACGATTCCAGCAAACCATCACTATGGGAAAGCGAAGCTAATCAGAAAAAAATGATAGCCTTATGGAAAAAACTTGCAAATCGGTACAAAGATGAATCATGGATTGGAGGGTACGACATTATTAACGAGCCAAATTGGAATTTTACGGGCGAGAATAAAAATGGTTGTGATGAAACATCAAATGCACCGTTAAGACAGCTAATGGTTGATGTTACCAAAGCCATCAGAGAAGTAGATACCAATCATATCATTTTTATAGAAGGAAATTGTTGGGGAAACAACTACGAAGGTATTTTACCAGTTTGGGACAATAATATGGTGCTGAGTTTTCATAAATACTGGACCTACAATACCACTGCATCCATTCAACAATTTTTAGACTATAGAGAGCAATATAATGTTCCCATTTGGTTGGGCGAAAGTGGCGAAAATTCTAATGTATGGTTTAAAGAGGCCATTAGTTTAGTAGAACGACACAATATTGGCTGGGCGTTTTGGCCCATGAAAAAAGTAGATAATACAGCAGGCGTAACTTCAGTTACTAAAAATACTGGCTATGAAACGTTGCTTAATTATTGGAAAAATGGAGGCGATAAACCAACTGAAGATTTTGCATTTAACGCGTTAATGCAATTGGCCGAAAACTACAAAATGGAACAGCTAACCATAAAACCAGATGTTATTGACGCCATGTTTAGGCAAGTTCAAACAGATACTACTAAACCCTTTAAAAAACACAGCATTCCAGGAATTATGTATGCAACCGATTACGATTTAGGTACTAATGGTCATGCCTATTTAGATAACGATTATATCAATTATAGAATAGATACCGGTAAACCCGTGACTTGGAATACAGGAAGAAAAATGCGTAATGATGGTGTGGATATCCAAACTTGTAAGGACCAAAAATCAAATGGGTATCAAGTTTTTGACATTCAGGATGGAGAATGGTTGCAATATACTGTAGTCGTAGAGCGTGAAGGGACTTATACTATTTATATAAGATACTCGAGTAATGCTACACATGCATCTTTTCATTTAGAAAATAATAAACAACAAATAACTAAGAATATTATTTTACCTAAAACAACAAATAACAACCATACCATCTATAAAACCATAACCGTTAAAAATATCAAATTATCTAAAGGTGAACATAAAATCAAATTGGTTTTTGATAACGGTGGAGCAATTATAAACTATCTAGAATTTAAATGAATAAAAGCATGAAAAAAAAATATGTTGTATCCATAGCAATGTTAATGTTATTGGCATCTTGTAACAATTCAAAAAAAGAGGACGTAATAAAAGTATCGGAAGATAAACCGATTGAAAATAAAGTAACAGCTTTTAATCCAGAACAAGCCCAAGTGTATACTACGGCAAAAGATACCGACAAAAGACTGTCTTTAGACCTAAAAACAAGTTTTAAAAAAGCAAAGCAACCTTTAGAATCTGAAGTATCCGTTTTTGTAAATCCAGAAAAACAATTCCAAGAATTCTTGGGTATTGGTGGCGCCATTACAGATGCAGCGGCAGAGGTGTTTTCAACCTTAAGCCAAGACAAACAAGAAGAACTATTAAAAGCTTATTACTCTGAAGAAGGTATTAACTATAATATTATAAGAACGAGTATTCATAGTAGTGACTTTGGGTTAGGAAGTCATACCTATATCGAAGAAGGCGACAAAGAACTCAAAACATTTTCTATAGAAAAAGATAAGGAAAAGCGTATTCCTATGATTAAACGTGCACAAGCATTAATCAATGAAGATTTAGTGTTTTACGCAAGTCCATGGAGTCCGCCAGCTTTTATGAAAACCAATAATAACATGTTACAAGGTGGTAAGTTGTTACCAGAATATAACCAAGCGTGGGCAAATTACTTTGTAAAATTTATTGAAGCTTATGAAGCAGAAGATATACCGGTTTGGGGAGTAACCATACAAAATGAACCTATGGCCGTTCAACGATGGGAATCTTGTATTTATACGGCTGAAGAAGAACGCGATTTTTTAAAGAATTATTTAGGTCCTACATTTGAGAATAACGGATTAGGAGATAAAAACATTGTCGTTTGGGACCATAACAGAGATTTAATATCGCACCGAGCCAATACTATTTTTGAAGACCCAGAAGCCATGAAATATGCTTGGGGAATTGGTTTTCACTGGTACGAGACTTGGGCAGGTGGCGAACCTAAATATGATAATTTAAAGAATATTGAAGCATCATTTCCAGATATGAATTTATTGTTTACCGAGGGCTGTCAAGAGGGGTTTGACCCAGCAGAATATCAACGCTGGTCTAATGCAGAACGATATGGTAATTCTATGATTAACGATTTTAATAGCGGAACTGTAGGTTGGACCGATTGGAACATTTTATTAAATGAAAAAGGAGGGCCAAATCACGTACAAAATTTTTGTTTTGCACCGATACATGCAGACACTAAAACAAATGAGTTAATCTACACCCCATCTTATTATTACATCGGTCATTTTTCAAAATTCATTACTAAAGGTGCTTTTAGAGTAAGTACAACTACAAGCAGAAGTACATTGGAAAGTACATCGTTTCAAAATCCTGATGGTTCTATTGTAACTGTGGTTATGAATAAAACAGACGATAAAATTGCTTATAAATTACTAGTTGGTGATCGTGAAATAGCTTTAGAGATCGCACCACATGCCATGCAATCTGTAATATACTAAAACATGAAAAAAGTAATCTTAATTGTTTTGGTAACTTGTTTATCATGCAACGTTTCAAAACAGAATAATACCGATTCTATTTCTCAAAATACGACCATAGAGGTTTCTGAAAAAGTGGGAATAGAACGTCGTGTAGACAGCGTATTAAAACTAATGACCTTGGAAGAAAAAATAGGTCAGATGAATCAATATAATGGGTTTTGGGATGCTACAGGTCCTGTTCCAAAATCCAACGAACAAGCTGCATTAAAATACGAGCATTTAAAAAAAGGGTTAGTCGGTTCTATGCTTAATGTAAAAGGCGTAAAACAAGTTAAAGCGCTTCAAAAAATAGCTGTAGAAGAAACCAGATTAGGTATTCCTTTAATTTTTGGGTTTGATGTCATTCATGGCTATAAAACCATTGGTCCCATTCCTTTAGCAGAATCTGCAAGTTGGGATTTAGAGGCTATAAAAAAAGCAGCTCAAAATGCAGCCGAAGAGACTGCTGCTTCAGGTATTAACTGGACGTTTGCTCCTATGGTAGATATATCAAGAGATGCGCGTTGGGGACGTGTCATGGAAGGTGCTGGTGAAGACTCGTATCTGGGCGCTAAAATTGGTGTGGCGCGCGTACAAGGGTTTCAAGGAAATGATTTAGCATCGCCTAAAACTATTGCTGCATGTGCCAAACATTTTGCAGCCTATGGGTTTGCAGAAGCCGGACGCGATTACAATACCGCAGATATAGGAACTTCAACTTTATATAATGTGGTATTTCCGCCTTTTAAAGCCGTTACAGACGCTGGAGTAAGAACATTTATGAATGCATTTAATTTACTAAATGATGTGCCGGCCACAGGTAACGAATTTTTACAAAGAGATGTATTGAAGAAAGATTGGGGCTTTGATGGATTTATAGTGTCAGATTGGGGCTCTATTGCCGAAATGATTCCTCATGGTTATGCCCAAAACATTAAACATGCAGCAGAATTAGCAGCCAATGCAGGGTCTGATATGGATATGGAATCTAGTGCATACGTATCAGAATTGGCAAATTTGGTTAGAGAAGGAAAAGTAGATGAAAAACATATTGATGATGCTGCACAACGCATTTTAAGAGTAAAATTTGAGTTAGGGTTATTTGACGACCCATATCTATATTGTAACGAAGAACATGAAAAAGAGGTTGTAGGCAAACAAGCCTTTCATGAAGATGCTTTAGATATCGCTAAAAAATCAATCGTTCTGCTTAAAAATGAAAACAATCTTTTGCCTTTAAAGAAGGACAATCAGAAAATTGCCTTAATAGGAGCGTTAGCAAACGATAAAACAAGTCCGTTAGGTAGTTGGCGAATAGCAGGGGAAGATGGTACTGCAGTTTCAGTACTAGAAGGCCTACAGCAATATAAAGGTAATACCTTAACATATGCGAAGGGAGCAGATGTGGTAACGCCAGATTCTAAAATCACCTTTATTAACGAACTTAAAATAAATGAAACGGATACTTCTGGATTTTCAGAAGCCATAGCAGTTGCAAAATCATCCGATGTTGTAGTGATGGTATTGGGGGAACATGGCTATCAAACTGGAGAGGGCAGAAGTAGAACTAATATAGACCTTCCGGGAGTACAACAAGAGCTTTTAGAAGCGGTGTATAAAGTGAATAAAAATATTGTTTTGGTATTAACCAATGGTAGGCCTTTAGCGATTACATGGGCAGACGAAAACATTCCTGCCATTGTAGAAGCATGGCAATTAGGAGTGCAAAGCGGAAATGCTATAGCCCAAGTACTGTACGGGGATTATAATCCGAGTGGTAAATTGCCAATGACATTTCCTAGAAGTGTAGGACAAATTCCAATTTACTACAATTACAAAAATACAGGACGACCAAATGGTGAAAATAGTGATGTCGTGTTTTGGTCGCATTACAGCGATGAGAGTAACAAGCCATTGTATCCATTTGGTCATGGTTTAAGTTATACCACATTTGCTTATGAAAATTTAAAAATAAAGACTTTATCTGCAAGAGAAATTAAAGTTTCGGTTGAGGTAATTAATACAGGGACAGTAAAAGGCAAGGAAGTTTTACAGCTTTATATTCAGGATACATTTGCTTCTGTAGCAAGACCTGTAAAAGAATTAAAAGGATTTAGAATGGTAGAGTTAAAACCCAATGAACGCCAAACTATTGATTTTGTGCTCACAGAAAAAGAACTAGGGTTTTATACCAATAAAGGTGAGTTTATCGTAGAGCCTGGAGCATTTAAGGTATATGTTGGGGGGAGTTCAGAGACCACATTGTCGAGTGAATTCACCTTAGAATAAATAACAATTAAAGGATTAATACATATGAAAAATAGAATAGTTATAGTACTTACCGTAACGTTATTATCATTTTTATCATGCAGTAGTAGTGATAATGATACTAACGAGCCTAATACTCCAACAGATTTGTCTATATCAGGTGAGAAATTTGGTGCAGATGCAAATAACCCAAACGGAGATGGTAGTGGTGTTGTAGATTTTACAATTACAGCTACCAATGCAACGTCCTATAGGGTGTTAATTAATAATGAAACGTTAGAACTTACAAATAATACTTTTAGTTACACTTTTACAGAAAATGGTACTCAGGACTATCCTGTGATAGTCTCTGCATATAATTCCGCAGGGTTTAGCAGTACTACCTATTCTATTACCGTATATGTATCTAATGAATTACAATTGGTTTGGTCTGATGAGTTTGATACCAATGGTACGCCTAATGCTTCAAATTGGGGGTACGATTTAAGTGATGGGCCGTGGCCAGATAATAACGAATTACAGAGCTACACTAATAATGAAGAGAATGTAATTGTTGAAGATGGTATGCTTAAAATTACAGCAAAAGCTGATGGAACAGGTTACACTTCTGCAAGATTAAAATCTCATAATTTACAGGCATTTACTTATGGTAAAATTGAAGTACGTGCAAAATTACCGGCCTCTCAAGGTACTTGGCCTGCCATTTGGATGTTAGGTTCTAATTTTTCTACTGTGGGATGGCCAAATTGTGGAGAAATGGATATCATGGAGCAAACCGGTTGGGATAAAAATAGTGTTTTAGGAACGTTTCATTGGCAAGACAGTTCAAGTGATACATATGCACATTATGGAGAAAGTACTTCTGCTCCTTCATCAACATCCGACTTCCATTTATATACTTTAGAATGGACGCCCGAAACTATAAATGTAATGTATGATGATGTAACTTATGTAACTTTAACTAACAGCAGCGATTTACCTTTTAATGCCGATTTCTTTATCATTTTAAATGTAGCAATGGGTGGAAATCTTGGTGGAGATGTAGACCCAGACTTTACTCAAGACACTATGGAGATAGATTATGTTAGGGTGTATCAATAAATAATAAAATAGGACACTAATAGAGCGTGATTTTTGGTGTCCAAATCTAATTTCCAAAACATTTAAATAAGTTTTCACAAATACATAAACAATGAAAAAAAGTCTTTTTTTATTATTAATCGCAGCAGTTTCCGCTTTAGGAGGCTTGTTGTTTGGTTATGATACAGGAGTTATTAATGGCGCCCAATTTTATTTAACAGAATATTTTCAATTAAGCGATGCTTTAAAAGGTTGGGTTGTAGGAAGTGCGCTATTAGGTTGTTTTGTAGGAGCAATTATAGCCGGACCTTTAAGTGTTAAGATTGGCCGGAAAAAATCTTTAATTATATCGGCTGTATTTTTTACACTTTCAGCCTATGGTTCAGGTTTGCCAGAGCTATTTCCACAAACTGTAAGTATGTTGGTTGTTTTTAGAATTATAGGAGGTTTAGGTATTGGAGTAGCGTCTATGAATGCACCAATGTATATAGCAGAAATTGCACCTTCAAATATTCGGGGGCGTATGGTTACATATTACCAATTGGCAATTGTAATTGGTTTTTTTGTGGTGTTTTTAGCAACCTATTTTATTGGTAATAATTTAAGTTTAGCCCAGAATATAGAGTTTGGATGGCGCCGCATGTTTTGGTCAGAGTTAATTCCAAGTATACTGTTTTTAGTGTTATTATTTATTGTGCCTAAAAGTCCGAGATGGTTAGCTTTAAAAGGTAGAGATAAAGATGCACTAGCAGTATTGCAACAAATAAATGGAGATGAGGTTGCTTTAAAAGAAATGAAAGATATTAAGGCCTCTTTAAATGAAGCTAATGATGGAGTAGATGTAAATTACTTTTCTAAAGCGATTTTAAGTATCATTGCAATAGGTACAATCCTTTCTGTTTTACAGCAATTTACAGGAATTAATGCTGTATTGTATTACGGTGCGGATATTTTTGAGAAAGCACTTGGATTTGGAAAAGAAGATGTGTTGTTACAGCAAATACTATTAGCTTTTGTTAATTTGGTATTTACTTTTGTAGCAATGTTTACTGTAGATAAATTTGGAAGAAAACCACTACTTTACATCGGTTCAGTAGGTATGGTTGTTGGTTTTTTACTGTTAAGCATTACTTTGCAACAGCAAAATGTTGGTGTAATATCGCTAATAGGAGTCTTGGTATTTATAGCGTCTTTTGCACTGTCTATGGGTCCAGTGGTCTGGGTTTTATTGGCAGAGATGTTTCCGAATAAAATTAGAAGTGTAGCCATGTCTGTAGCTGTGGCAGCACAATGGGCTGCAAATTATGTGGTATCTCAGTCATTTCCAGTAGTAATGGGAAGCGAAACCAATACAAGTGAACCTTGGAATGGATCTTTACCCTATTATATATTTATAGGTTTTATTCTAATAATTGTATTTGTGACTTATAAATTTATACCCGAAACAAAAGGAAAATCTCTTGAAGAAATTGAAGAGTTTTGGAAAAAGTAATAATATCTACCTAAAAAAAAATTACAAAAAAAGCTGTAATATTTATGCAATAAATGTTGCGGCTTTTTTTAATTTCTGATGTAAGCTATTTTTGTTATGCAAATTTAAAGATGTAAAATAGACTAGAATAATTTTATATAGAGAGACTAGATTTGTTATGTTGATGAATCTATTATAAAAAAAGTAATCTAATAGGAAATGTAATTAATGTTGTATTTTTTATGATAAGGCAAAATTATTTGAGGAAGCCAGTTTTATTAAAAAAAATCTATTTAAGCTGTAATTAATTTAAGACTAGTTTATTAACGTAGTACATGTTTTTAGGTAAGGGATCCTGTAATATTAAATCATTATAGAAGTATAAAAGTGTAGGGATTATTTATTATCAAATCGAAAAAGAATTACAATTGTAACTTTTAAAAAAAGTTTTATAAATTAATCAGCAATCGTATTTGGTTACACTTTTAAGGATTGAAATTTAAATCAATATGTAAACGTTAGTAAACCTGCATAAATACTTTTAGGATTCTTATTAAAAATTAAAATGAAAGATTTGAATTTTTAGTTTGTCTTATATTAATTTTTTTGTAAAAATTTATAAATAATAGGTGGAGGTTTTCTTTGTCAAAACCTTTGCGTATTTTTTTAAAAGCAACACTCATTTGTGACTCCACTGTTTTTATAGAAACACCCATTATTTCTGCTATCTCATGATATTTATAACCTTTAATTTTATTCATTTCGAGTGTTTGTCTACATTTTGGAGGTAAGGTTTTTATAATTTGGTTCATCTTTAAAATTCTTTTCTCTAATGCTTCATTGTCTTCATCAATAATATCTCTTAAAGCAAGTTCATATATTTGTCCTAATACAATATTTTGACGCTTATCTTTATTTACGGTATCAATAAAGCGGTTGTATGCTATTGCATATAAGTAGCTTTTTAAAGGTTTATTTTCATTTATTTTTTTTTTGTTATTCCATAAGTCAATGAATGCTTGTTGAACAATGTCTTCAGCACTCATTTTATCATGCGTATATGTAGTGATATATGCGACTAGTCTGTTATAATATTTATCAAATAGAAATTTAAAGGCATATTCTTCACCATTTTTTAAAGCCTTAACAGCTTCTAGTGTATTCATAATTAAAAATTAGGAGTCTTTAAAACTAATTATTTTTTTTTTAAGTAGAGTTTAAAACACCATAAAAGCTTAAAAAATGAAGGTTTGAAAATTTTTTGTCATTGAAATTGATAAATTAATATTTTAAAAGTAATTAAGACTTTTTTTTTAATGAATAGTGTTTGTGTTTTAGCAAATTAATAATGATTTTTAAAAAAGTGTAATTTTTTTTAGGGGTTTTATCTGATTTGCGAGTAATAGTATATGTAAACAACAAAATAACTATTGAATTGTGAAGAGTATTATAGCGAAATTTATAGCAAATACCATAACCGAAGATGAGTTAAAGTTACTTTATAAGTGGTTAGAAAAGACTGAAAACCAGCATGAATTTAAACAATATGTTGTTGATTATCATGATGTCAATCTAGCGACTTTAAAAAATGATGTTAATGCTGCTTATGGAAAAGTTAAACATGCTATAAATAATAATGATGATAAGTTAAAAAAGGTAATTCCTTTGTACAAAAGAAAATTTATTAGATATGCAGTAGCAGTGTTAGTCTTAGTAACAATCGGTCTTTTCTTTCTAACTAAGAATACTTTAGTTGAAAACACTAAAGTATCTATAAATCCAGGGACAAACAAAGCGACTTTAACACTTGCAGATGGCTCTCATTTAATTTTAGATAGTTTAACTCAATATCAAAATAATATATTAACAAGTTCTGGTAAAGAGATCAGATATAAAAAGGTAGATAATAAAACAAATAGTATAGAATATAATTATTTAACTATTCCTAGAGGAGGACAATACCATATTGTACTTTCAGACAATACAGAAGTTTGGCTAAATTCTGAATCACAGTTAAAATATCCTGTAAATTTTATAACAGGCAAACCTAGAGAAGTAGAATTGGTTTATGGTGAAGCTTATTTTGAAGTGTCTCCAAGTACAAAACATGAAGGATCCAAGTTTAAAGTCATTAATTTAGACCAAACGATAGAAGTTTTAGGAACAAAATTTAATATTAAATCATATAAAGGTGAATCTCAGGTATATACTACATTAGTAGAAGGTAAGGTTGCTATAAATACAAAATCGGACTCTAAGTTATTAATACCAAATGAGCAAGCTATTTATAATATAGAAAATAATAATTTAATAATTCGAGATGCAGATGTTAGAGGAGATATTGCTTGGAGACATGGTGAGTTTGTCTTTCAGAAAAAGTCACTATTGGATATCTCAAAAGTATTAACACGCTGGTATGATGTAGAATTTAAATTTTTGAATGAATCTTTAAGAGATAAGAGGTTTAACGGTGAATTTAATAAAAATCAAAACCTTGAAACAATATTAGAATTAATTCAGGATACAAATAAAATTAAAAATTATAGAATAGAAGGAAAACTTATTGTTCTAGAATAAAAAAGAGGGAAAGAAATATAAACATTGGACCGTGAATATTTTTCCCTCCTAATCTCAATTAAATTAATTAAATGTCTAACCAATTAAATTTATGCAAATTTATGAAAATTAACTTAACAAACCACCGTCCCTTTTTAGGTAAGTGGATCTTAGAAATTATTATGAGAACATTTCTTTTTGCTTTTTGTTTTACACTGCTAAGTTTAGCTCCAAAGAATTCATTGTCTCAAAATGCAGAAATCGTTATCGATGAAGATAAAATGGTTTTTATAGAGGAGATTTTTAAAATGATTAGTGACCAAACCGATTACAATTTTATTTACCCAGATGATTTTTTTGTAGGTCTCGGTAAAGTAGATTTAAAGAAAGGAAAGATAAAAGTATCAGAACTTTTAGAGATGAGCATTCCTAAAGAAGAATTTAGTTACGGATTTTCTAATAAAAAAAATATTAGTGTTAGAAAGCGATCTAAACAAAATTCGAGTGTTCAAAATTTAAAAATAAAAGGGGTGGTCATCAGCGAGAATGGCATGCCTCTACCAGGTGCATCTGTAGTAGAAAAAGGTACTTTAAATGGTGTAATGACTGATTTTGATGGAAATTATGAAATAACTCTTAGTAATAGAGATGAAAACACCACACTATCGTTTAGTTTTGTTGGTTATGTAGGTCAAGAAATTTTGGTAGGAGATAATAATGTTATAGACATAACTCTTAAAGAGTCTATGAACGAATTAGATGAAGTTGTTGTAACAGGGTATCAAACGATTTCAAAAGAAAGGTCTACAGGAGCTTACGGAATGGTAAGTTCTAAGCAAATTGAAAATAAAGTTCAAACAGATATCTTATCAAGGATAGAAGGGCTTGTACCTGGTTTTTCATTATATAGAGGAACACCTGCTGTTAGAGGAACGGCTACTTTTAATGCAAGTACACTTCCTTTATATGTTGTAGATGGTGCAATTTTTGAAGGCGATATAGAATCTATTAACCCAAATGAAATTGCAAGTGTTACTGTATTAAAAGATGCTACAGCAGCTTCTATTTACGGTGTTAGATCAACAAATGGAGTTATTGTAATTACTACAAAAGGAGGGATTGTTGGTAAGCCTGTAATTAATTATTCATCAACATTACAAATAACACCTCTTCCAGATCAATCATACTCAAATTTAATGTCGTCGTCAGAATTGATTGATTATCAGATGTATATTTTTGATGAAGCATTGTCAGGGTCTAGACAAAATTCTAGATTAGAGATGAATGATGTAAATAAATTATTATATGCAAGAGAAGATGGAGAAATTACAGAAGATTACTTTAATTCTGAAATAGACAGACTTAGAGGATTAGATGGTTATAGTCAAGTAGAAGATGAGTTGTTACAAACAATGATTACTCAACAACATAATCTTTCATTAAGAGGAGGTACAGAAAAGTATCAATATGCACTCTCTGTTAATTATCAAAATACAGGGTCTTATGAGAAAGATCGTTCTGTAGATAAAATAGGGATGACTTTAAAAAACACCCTTCAATTAGCAGATTGGCTAAAAGTAGACGCAAGTGTTATAGGTAGTTATAATAGTTATGATAATAATGTAGGTATTAGTGGTTTATCTTTATTAGGAGGTTCTATGCTTCCTTATCAGTTACTTAAAGATGAAGATGGAAACGCTGTACGATGGGAAAATTATAAAAGTTTCGAAGAGGTAGATAGGCTTATTAGTGTTGGTTTATTAGATGAGTCTTACTATCCTTTGGAACAATTAGATACACGTACTCAAACCTATAAGAATCCTTATGTTAACCTAAATATTGGAGCAAAAATTGATGTTACGGAATCGTTAAATTTAGAAGTAAGAGCGCAAACAGAAATGAGTAGGTCTTCTCTATCTGATTATTCTTCAATTGAAAATATTGCTGTTAGTAGATTAATAAATAATGCTGCCCAAATTGATGAAAATGGAATTATTACATATAATATCCCTGAAGGAGGGCAAATAACTGAAACATTTGGAGAAAGCTATTCAAGCACTCTAAAAGCACAACTTAATTATGCCAAAGTATTTAATGACAAGCATGATATAAATTTGCTATTTGGGGCTGAAAGAAGAAAGGTGGTTACCGGTCAAAAAGGATATAAAAGATACGGTTATGATCCTGATAATTTTTCTTATACCAATATTGATGAAGTAGGTTTAAGCTCGGGTATATTTGGAGCTGAAATACCACCTTATGGATACTTTACTTATACTTCAGTAGAGCCTGAAACAATTGAAGAAGAAAACAGATATGTTTCTTTTTATGGAAATGGGGCTTATATGTTTAATAATAAATTAGGGGTTAATGCTAGTATTAGAATGGATCAATCTAACTTATTTGGTACAGATCCAAAATATCAATATGTCCCACTTTGGTCTTTAGGTGCAAGTTATAGACTTAATACCGAATCTTTATCTTGGCTTGATAGGTTAAAAGTTAGAGCGACTTATGGTATAAATGGAAATGTAGCTAAAGATGTTGGACCATTTATTTTTACACAAGTAGCTAGTGTTAATAACTACATAACCAATGAGAAACAAGCATATGTGCTTTCTCCTCCAAATGAATCATTAAGATGGGAAAAAACAAACACAACTAATTTAGGTATAGACTATAGTTTATTTTCTAACAGAATATCTGGTAGTATAGATGTTTATAAGAAATCTACTAAGGATGTGTTAGGTAATGTTAATACAGATCCTACTTTAGGTTGGGACTCTGTTTTAAAAAATTATGCCTCAATAGATAATAAGGGGATTGAGTTTCAGGTAAATTCACTAAATATAGCTAATAAGAACTTTACATGGAGTACCAGTTTATTGTTTAGTTATAATAAAAATGAAATTACAAATCTAGACCATACAGGTCAAGATGTATACAATCAGGTAATAGGATTACAACAACTTGTAGGGCAGCCAATGAATAGTCTTTATAGTATTAGATATGCAGGTTTAAATGATGAAGGAGCTCCAACTGCATATAAAAAAGATGGTACTATTGTAAACTCATTAGAAAGTTTAGAAGTAGAGGATTTAGTAAATTCAGGAACGTATACACCCCCTTATAGTGCTTCTTTTTCTAGTAGTATAACATATAAGCAATTTGATTTTTCATTCCTTATTGTTTATTACGGAGGACACGTTCAAAGAGATGTTGCAGCAGGGTTCTATCCAACATATACAAATCCTTATACATTCAATACCAATATAGATAAAATACATGGTAACTATTGGAAGGAACCTGGTGATGAAGCAAATATTTATACATCTCCTGCTCATTTATCTGGAACAGGTGATAGCGTAACTCCTTTATGGGAATATGCAGATTTACATGTTCAAAAAGCCGATTATGCCAAATTGAGAAATATTTCTTTAGCTTATAACTTACCTCAATCATTTTTAGAGACTTTAAATATTTCCAAATTAAAACTTGTATTTGATGTACAAAACCCTTTAAGTTGGAATAATAATAGAAATAACTTAGATCCTGAAACTTGGACAGATCAGTATAGTAGAGGAACTGCGATAATGCCAACATATACTTTCGGGGTTAATTTAAATTTTTAAAAATTATGAAACATATATATAGAATATTATTCGCGTTAATCACCATTTTTACTTTTAATTCTTGTGATGATTATTTAGACATAGAACCAAAAGGATATACAATACCTGAGACCTATAATGATTTTGCTTTACTATTAAATGAGTCATCTCTTTCTACTATGGATGAAATGGGATACACAATTTTGTTAACAGACGATGCAGAGAAAACTACAGATCCTAGTTATCCAAGTTCATCACTTTTATCAAATCTTAGTGAGAAAAATCTAAATTATTATTATTTTAATCCTGGACCAACATTTCCTCAAGGACAGGATGATGGGTATTACGTTCAAGCCTATTCTCAAATATACACCTATAATGTTGTTATTAATAATATTATGGATGTTACAGATGCTACCGAAGAAAGCAAATCAGTCACTAAGGCTGAAGCCATGTTTAGCAGAGCATTTAATTATTTTAAATTAGTAAATTTTTATGGTAAAGCCTATGATCCTGCTACAGCAAGTACAGATTATGGAGTTCCTATTATTTTAGATGAAGATATTAATGCAGAATATGTTAGAAATTCTGTGGAGGAAGTTTATGATTTTATCATTAATGATTTAATAGAAGCTACACCTCTACTAGAAGACTATACGCTAAACATATTTCATCCAACTCAAATGTCTGGAAATTTACTATTATCTAAAGTGTATTTGTTTAAAGGCGATTATGAAAATGCCCTTACATACGCAAACCTTGCTTTAGAAGATAAAGCCGCTTCTCCTTTTGAGTTACAAGATTTAACTCAATATTATACTGTTAAAGCTGGTTGGTATTCAAGACTTATAGATTCCAGAACAGGTGAGCCAATGTTAGATCCAATAGATATTCCAGAAAATATGTATCTAAAAACGTCACTATATTATTTTAATCAGACGCTTGCATCGGATGAACTAATGGATACTTATCGTTTAAATTTACCTGAAGGAGCTGTTGATAAACGCGAAGATTTGTACTTTGCTACGGATGAACTTTGGACTTCAGAAACTAGAGTGTATGAATTCCCTGGATCAACAATGTATTATGCAGTTACCGAAAGAAATTCTGGAATGTTGTTGTCTGAGTTATATCTTATTTTAGCAGAATTAGAAGCTAGGATAGGTAGTAAAGATAAAGCCATGGAATATTTAGATTACCTTAGAAACTATAGAATTGTAGGTAATGAGCCTTTAGTTGCAGCGACTAATGCAGAGGCGTTAAAAATTGTTTTAGACGAGAGAAGAAGAGAGTTTAGTTTTAATGCCGATTTTAGATTTCAAGATCTTAAAAGATTGAATACAGAATCTGAATTTGCTAAAACAGTAACGCATACTGTAGACGGTGTAGATTATACATTACCACCAAACGATCCAAGATGGATTTTACCACTTCCTCATAGTGTTATAGAATATAACCCAGATATACCTGTATACGATAGATAAAATAACACATGAAAAATATAATTATAATTTTAATAACAACATTATTCCTATCTGCTTCAGAAAACCCTCATTATGTAATTAATGGGGTTTTTAAAGGGGGAGAAGGACAAGAAATCGTTTTAGAAGAACTTTCCAATATGCGCGTTGTAAAGCGCCTAGGTTCTACACAAGTAGATTCTAATGGTAAATTTACCTTTACAGGGGATGCTTTTGGAGAAATAAAAGAAGTCAGATTATCTATTGTAGGAACTCGATTTAAAGAAAATTTTATACTAGAAGATACGGTTATTAATGTAAATATTATAACAAAAGTAGTTACAGAGAAATACACCAAATATCTTTTTGAATTAGAACGCGGAAAAGAAGACGCAGTTTATGCTAAGTTAAAGTCTAATTATAAGGAAAGACGAACCGTTTGGGGAGGTAAAAGTAATCGAGTAGTTAAAGCCAATGAAGCGGGAGAACTTAGTGATGAAGACTTAGAAAAAACGCGAGCAAAATTAGATGCAGATTTTATTGATGAAACGCTTAATATTTTAAGCAATTATCCAGATAGTTATGGGACTTATTTTTATATAAAAAATTATATGTTAAGATATGATCCTTTACCTGTAGTAGAGCAAGCCTTTGCAAACTTATCAGATCGTATAAAAAACTCAAAAGAAGCTACCGTTTTTAAAGATGAGGTAAAAGAGTTAAAAAGGTCTTTTGTAGGAGGCACGCCAGAGAACTTTACCATCCCGTCATTAGATGGAGGCGAAACGAGTTTGTATCAATACCGAGGTAAAGTTTTACTTATAGATTTTTGGGCAACCTGGTGTGGTCCATGTCTAAAAGCAATGCCTCATGTAGGAGAGATTTACGAAGAATTTCATCCACAAGGATTGGAGGTTTTAGGAATATCTTACGATAGAGACGAGAGTAAATGGCGTAATTTTTTAAAGCAAAACGAATATGTTGTTTGGGATCAGGCCTCTTCATTACTAGAATGGAATTGCCCATCAGCAAAAACATTTGCCATAACCATGATACCAGAAACGATCTTAATAGACAAAGAAGGAGTCATAGTAGCACGAGGCCTTCAAGGAGAAGAGCTAGAATCAAAAATAAAAGAATTACTAGCCAAGTAATACTTTTTAAAAATATTAAAACAATTACATTATAGTTTTAATACTATTTATCTACTTAAAACCTCATTATGTACATAATGAGGTTTTAAAAGAAGGAAGAATAAATCTTTCTCATCATAACGTGTTTGTATAAAAAGTTAACTTCAAAATCAGTTTGTTACAAAAAGGATTTTGTTTGAGATGAGTTCACATACAAGAACCAATAAACACTTAAAATTACTAGATGTATTGGTAAATACCATTATCCTCTATTTTACACTATTTTATTAAATGAAAACACTAATATTTAGTTTCGGATTGATTTTAAGCCTCATGGTTTTCAATAAAGAAACAGCAGTAGACTATGCTCTATTTTCAGGAAAGATTGAAAATTTAGAAGCAGAAGAACTCACCTTAATTAAGTTAAACAAAACTTTTAAAAAGAAAATTTCTGTAGCTTCAAACGGTGTTTTTTCAGACACTATAAGAGCGGGATCAGGACTTTATTTGCTAACAGCAGGAAAAAACAGTGTTAGTATTTATTTAAATAACGGAAATGATATTACACTTACAGCCAATTCAAAAGATTTTAATCATTCACTTAAAATTTCAGGAGAAGGTTCGGGAACGACCAATTATCTATTATTAAAAAGTAAAACAGACTCTCAGAAATTAGAGGAGTCCTTATTTTATGCATTAGATGAAGTAGAGTTTAAAAATAACATCAAAAAAAGCACCTTATTACTCTCTAAAGCCTTAGACACTCTAGAGGGCGTAGATCCAGCTTTTAAAGCTTTAGAAAAGCGTAAGCTTAATTACAATTATTTATTAGAGTTATCAAAATACGCAACAGGAAAACACGTGTATTGGTCAAAACAAGCCTATTATAAACCCACAGCAGAATTTTTATCAGATTTAGATACTTTAGATGTCAATAATGAGGCCGATTTTGTATCAATTAATACTTATAAACAATTAGTGATAGCGCATTATAATGATGAAATTAAAGCGTTATCTAAAAAGGAATCAATACCTTATATGCTAGCAAAGCTTAAGGTTCATGCGACTATTGCGAATGAAACCATTAAGAATGAGTTGTTATTTACAGGAGCAGAATATGGATTGATGAAAGCGACAGATGTTGAAGCGTATTATAAAACCTTTATAAATGCATCCACAGATGCAGCGAACAATGCTAAAATTACCGCAACTTATAATAAGTTAATAAGTGTTAACAAAGGTAAACCCTCACCAACCTTCACAAATTACGAAAAGTATTCAGGAGGCACTTTGTCATTAGCGGAACTTAAAGGACAATATGTTTATATAGATGTTTGGGCTACTTGGTGCGTGCCTTGTCTAAAAGAGATACCAGATTTAAAACGTATTGAAAAAGCGTATCATGGAAAGAATATTGTTTTTTTAAGTATCTCCATAGATGAATCAAAAGATCATGATAAGTGGAAAAACATGGTTAAAACAAAAGAGCTAGGCGGGATTCAAGTACTTGCAGATAAGGGCGGGAAGTCTAAATTTTTAGATGACTATTTTATTTCTTCTATTCCGCGTTTTATATTATTAGATCCAGAAGGGAATATCGTAGATAAAAAAGCCCCGAGACCATCAGATCCTGAGTTATTAGAATTATTTAACACATTAGAGATTTAAAATAATTTAATATCTATTTCAAATAAAATTTCATTTCTAAAAATAAGTAAAGACATATGTTAATGTATAAAGTCTTTAAAACTATTGCTTTCAGTAAGTATTTTATCTAAATCAGTAGTTAACAACATAATTAATACTATAACAACACAAAACATGAAAAAAACAATTTTTAGTTCCGTATTAGCACTGAGCCTTATCGGGTGTACCAATACAACTCCGGTAAATTATGCATTATTTACAGGTAAAATTAAAAACCTTGATGCTAAACAAGTGACTCTAGAAAAATTAGATCAATCTTTTAAAAAAGAAATTGCTGTAGAAAACGGTGTGTTTGCAGATACAATCAGAGCTAATTCTGGGCTTTATTTTCTTAGTATAGATAAAAACAAGAGTACTCCTATCTATTTAGATCATGGAAGTAAAGTAAATCTTATTGCAGATGCTACAGATTTTAGTAGTTCTATTGAAGTTTCTGGTAAAGGAGCAGAGACTACCAATTATATGCTTTATAAGAAGAAACTAATTTCGGAGCAAAAAGGAAAGGGTATGGATGTATATAAGTTGGAAGAGGATGACTTTAAAGCTAAATTTAAGGAGATAGCCCAAACTTTAAATGCTAAATTAGACACGGCTCAAGGTATTTCTACAGAATTTAAAACTCTTGAAAAGCGTAACCTTAATTACGAATATTTAAATGAATTAGAACGTTATGCAGGAGGATATCATAGACAATGGGCTCAAAAACGTGGTTATAAACCTTCTAAAGACTTTTTGGCAGAATCAGAAGGTGTTGATTTAGATAATGGTATTGATTTTCAGTTTTCTAGCGCTTACAAAGAAATGGTAAACCGCTATTATAATAAACAAATAAATGCTATGCTTAAAGACGGTTCTCTTGAGTATGGACTAATAGGAGTAACGGTATATTCCAAGATTCCAAATCAAATTATTAAAAACGAACTTATTTTTAAAAAAGCAGAATACGATTTATATCAAACCATAGATTTTGAAAAATTCTTTGACCTTTTTATAAACGCATCAACAAATGCAGAAAATAATGCAAAGATTACTAAAATTTACAAAGAGTTAAGTAAAGTAAATCCAGGACAGCCGTCTCCAAAATTCATAAATTATGAAAAGCATTCAGGAGGCACTTTGTCTTTAGACGACCTTAAAGGACAATATATTTATATAGATGTTTGGGCTACTTGGTGTGTGCCTTGTATAAAGGAAATACCAGATTTAAAACGTATTGAAAAAGCGTATCACGATAAAAATATTACGTTCTTAAGTATCTCTGTTGATGTTGAAAAAGATTATGACAAATGGAAAGAAATGGTGGTAGATAAAGACCTTGGTGGTATTCAAGTAATTGCAGATAACGGCTTTGAATCACAATTCATATCAGATTATATAATCAAATCAATTCCGCGTTTTATATTAATAGATCCAAACGGTGTAATTGTAACACAAAATGCTCCAAAACCATCAGATCCTGAGTTATTAGAATTATTTAATACACTAGAGATTTAAAATAGTATAAGAATACTATTCTGAGTTTATTTTTCAGAAATAGTATTTGTAATAGAGCAACAAAGAGTTGTTAAAGATTTTAAAACCCTATAGTTTACATATTAGCATGAAACAAAACACAAATAATTTAGTTTTAATTAAAGCATATATTCTTCTCATTTTTCTTTTTTTCAATCAGTTAAATGTTAATGCCCAACAAGAGAACGAAACCTATTTTAAAGTATCACCTTTAGAAGATTCAGATTTAAAACTTGAAGATTTAGAGCATCAAATTCAAAAAACATATAAAAAAGTATTGGCCAGTACTGTTACCATAAATACACATGCGACAGGAGTTTTGGTCTCTTCTGACGGCTATATTTTAACAGCAGCTCATGTTGTTTTAGGTGTTAGAGAAGAACAGAGTAGTATAACAATGAGTGACGGCACTACCTATAAGGCTATTCATTTAGGTTT
The DNA here is from genome assembly GCF_007197735.1 of Formosa sediminum. Lineage (GTDB taxonomy): Bacteria > Bacteroidota > Bacteroidia > Flavobacteriales > Flavobacteriaceae > Formosa > Formosa sediminum. The sequence goes on along the minus strand of NZ_CP041637.1, from coordinate 3,764,550 downwards.
AGATGAGAAAGGGGATTATGCACTTATGAAAATAGTAGATAAAGGGACATGGGAATATCTAGAGTTAGGGTCTTCTTCAGATTTAGGACAAGATGAAGCTTGTTTAATGTTTGGTCATTCTAGCGGATATCAAGCAGATCGACCAGCTTTAATGCGTATAGGATTTTATAAAGGGACCAAGGCATTAGGGTACTTAAAAACAAGTTGTATTATGATGCCAGGTGATTCAGGCGGACCTTTAGTAGATTTAAATGGAAAAGTAATAGGTGTTTGTAGTCATATAGATCGTTCAATGGAGGATAATTTTTACGCGCCAATAGACCCCGTAAAAGCAAATTGGACAAAGTTAATTAACGGAGAAAGGTTTAATAAAAGAGGACCAAGAGAGCCTCAATTTCCTAAAGATAATGAAACGATTTCACCGTCAAAGACCACGGCAGATTTTTCTTTAGAAGGCGGAAAAGGTGCTATAATTAAAGCCATTGGAAAAACGGTAAAAGACCTACACAAATCGGTAGTCAAAATAAAAAGCCTTAATGAAGATAAAACAGAGGTAAACACTTACGGTACTATTGTAAGTTCTAAGGGCTATATAGTAGCGAAAGCTTCAGAGTTAAGTAAATCAGGGTTAAGCTGCGAGCAGTATAATGGCGTAATTAGTCCGGCAAGACTAATTGGGATTGATAAATCTAACGATTTGGCTGTGCTGCAAATCCAATCAAAAGATATAATTGCAATTAATATTCCCAAAAAGACAGATACAAGAGTCGGAACATTAATAGGGTCAGCAAGTTTTAAGGAAGACATTAAGTATTCAGGAGTTATTAGTGCTCCCGCAAGACAGATATTACCAGCGGCAGCTTCTCAAGGTTTTTTAGGAGCATCAGTAACATTTTCAAATAAAATTTTTGTGCTTTATGAAAATGGAGCAGCAAAGTTAGCTGGGTTAAAAAGAGGAGATATCATAGTTAAATTTGATGACACAAAGATAGAAAGTAGTGAAGACCGTATTTCATTTTTAAAAACCACTCAAGTAAATCAAAAGGTAAAGGTAACAGTTTTAAGAGAGGGAGCGGAAAAGGAAGTAGAAGTTACTTTGTTAAAGGAGAACGAAAAGAGAATACGAAATAGACATATTGGTTATGATCTTGATACAAGCGAACGAAAGTATGATTTTACTCAAGCCTTTACTCACGATATGCCTATAGAGGTTAATGAAACAGGAACCCCGGTTGTAGATATAAAAGGAAATGTAATCGGAATAAATATAGCTAAAGAAAATAGAACGAGTTCTTTTGCAATTCCTTTAGATGTTGTTTTACAAACAGTAAAGGATATAAAATAATAAAGATATATTATGATATTTCAACTTTCTTTAACACTTGTTTTTATACATTATTTTGAATTAGTCTAAGAGTGTAAAAGAAGCAAAAGGCTGTCTAAAAAGGCAGTCTTTTTTACAACATAATAAAAGATAAAATGAAACACACATTATTTTTTTTCGCATGTCTTATCACTTGGTGTTTTAATGGCCAAGTATTAGACCCGGTAAAGTGGAGTACTTCTGTAGAGAAACTATCCGATACAGAATACAATTTAATCACAACCGCAAAGATAGATTCTGGCTGGCATTTATATTCGCAAACAGTACCAGAAGGGGGTCCAATAGCCACGACGTTTACCTACGATAATTCTGAAGAGACTTTTACTTTAAAAGGGAATACAATAGAAGACGTAGGACATACCATTGAGGATCCTGTGTTTGAGATGGAGATTAAGTTTTTTGAAGGCGAAGCTAAATTTATTCAAAAAATAAACGTTAGCAAACCTACACCAACCCTTTTAGGTTTTGTAGAATTTATGGTTTGCGACGATACGCGTTGTTTACCACCAACCGAAATTGAATTAGAATTTCATTTGGAAGAAAACACAGCTTCAGCAGCCTCAGCAAGTAAAGCGTCAGACGCATCAACAGGAGTAGAAAAGGCCGTGAAAAACTCCTCAGATTCGGCAAGTAATACAGGTCTTTTTTCTATCTTTTTTATAGCCTTTTTATCAGGTTTTGCGGCTTTATTAACGCCATGTGTATTCCCGATGATTCCTATGACGGTAAGCTTCTTTACCAAACAAAGTAAAAATAAAGCAGCTGGAATTAAAAATGCAATTATCTACGGTGTTAGTATCATTGTTATTTATGTTTTATTAGGAAGTGCCGTAACCGGAATTTTTGGGGCAAGTGCATTAAATGCATTGTCAACCAATGTTTGGTTTAACGTAATTTTCTTTGTGTTGTTAGTCGTTTTTGCAGTATCTTTTTTAGGCGCATTCGAAATAGTATTACCAAACTCGTGGGCCAATAAAGTAGACTCTCAAGCCGATCGCGGAGGATTAGTAGGTATTTTCTTTATGGCCTTAGCCTTAGCCATAGTATCTTTTTCATGTACAGGTCCAATTGTGGGAACGCTTTTGGTAGAATCAGCCTCTAAAGGCGGAATAGCACCCATTATCGGGATGTTTGGATTTTCGTTAGCCATAGCATTACCCTTTGCGTTATTTGCAGCCTTTCCAGGCTGGTTAAATTCGTTACCAAAATCGGGAGGGTGGTTAAATACCGTAAAAGTAGTATTAGGCTTTTTAGAATTAGCTTTAGCATTTAAATTTTTATCGAATGCAGATTTAGTGCTTCAACTTCATATTTTAGAGCGCGAAGTGTTTGTAGCAATTTGGATAGCAGTTTTTGGTACTTTAGCCTTTTATTTATTCGGAAAGATCCAATTACCACACGATTCCCCCTTACCATATATATCTGTAGGACGCTTAAGTTTAGGTCTTATAGTGTTGTCATTTACCATTTACATGATTCCCGGACTTTGGGGCGCACCATTAAATATAATTAGCGCATTTCCACCGCCCCAAGAATATAGCGAATCGCCTTATGGAGTAGGCTTCTCAAAATTAGGTTCAGGAGGTAGTGCATCTGCACACGGAGATTTACCAGGTGGGGCCCATTTATTAGCGCCTCACGATATCATTGCATTTGATGATTACGATACCGGATTAGCGTATGCAAAGAAAGTAGGAAAGCCAGTACTGTTAGATTTTACAGGTTGGGCATGTGTAAACTGTAGAAAGATGGAACAAAATGTTTGGCCAGAACCAGCTGTTTTAAATATTTTAAAAAACGATGTGGTTTTAATATCGTTGTATGTAGATGATAAACGGGAACTAGAATCAGACGAGATTGTAGCATCACAATTAAAACCTGGGAAAAAGTTAAAATACATAGGTCAAAAGTGGAGTGAGATGCAAACTATAAAGTACAAATCAAATTCACAACCATTTTACGTAATTATCGACCATAACGAAGAGAAATTAGTCGATCCAGTAGGGTATACACCAGATGTAGACACATATCATGCTTGGTTAGAAGAAGGGGTTAATAAATTTTAAAATTATAAATAAAATCTAAGAGTTTTATTTATAATTCATCTTATAAATACAGCTGTAATAAAGAACTTTCAAAAGCGTGTGCTTCTTGAAAGTTTTTTTTTATTGTGTCAAACAAAGTATTGAAAATCAGTTTTTTTTAGTGGTTTAAAATGATGTCTTTATGTAATGGGAGAATATCAACGCAAAGGATCGCATACAGTAAGTTGTTTAAGTTGTCAGATAAGTTGGTTTACCAAATATAGATATAACCTATTGAAAGGTATATTCAGTCAAGTGTATGCGGCCAGGATGTACTGAATCAAATAGGTGAAGCCGAAGAACTTGAAATATTAAAAAGAAGTTATGAGTTCAGACCATATACATATGGAATATTCTTCAAAACAGAGTATTAGTTTAAAAAAAAAACAAATGAAGGGCAGGAATTTAAGAAAGTTATAGCAAGAATTTCTGAAGTTAAGGGAGCATTAGTGGGATAACACTTTTGGGCCACAGGTAATGGTGTCTGGAGTACAGGAAACATGATAGATGACATGGTGAATGAATATTTAGGACATCATAAATCATAAAAAGCCTCATTTGATCAACTCTAATTTCATATTAGGGTGAAAACAAAGAGGGACTTATGTCTCTCGTATAATAAATCTATGGAGTTAATCTATAGTGTCTTGATTTTAGCTTTATTAGTTTTATAAAAAAAATTATCGCCCATTTAGGGCGATAATTATATATAGATTTAAATGGTTAAAAAGTAATTAACAATTTAGTTTTTTACTATAATTTTCTTAGTAATTGATTGTGTACCGTTGTCTAATTTTAATAAATATAATCCAGATGTTAAATTATGGTTTATTACATTGTTATTAATTGTTCCAGTTTGCACTTGCTTACCTAATAAATTATATATTGAGTAGTTAATTTCTCCATCTAATGTAGTTTTAACATTTAAAAAACTAGTTGATGGATTTGGGTAAATTGAAATTGAATTATTAAGTTCAAATGTATTAGTACTTAATAATTTATCATTTGTATAAGTATATAATTCTCGTCCCAAATCAGTAAATTCAGGATTAGAATCTGTATAGGCAGCTTCAAAATATAACGCGTTGTTTAGCTTAACAATATCATCAACACTATCAATTAAGTCCATTTCTATACTTTCTATAGTAACTCCGTTTGTTCTGTACAAGTTGTAGCTAGCAAAAGTCGCTACAGATTTACCGGCGTAATATAAGTAGCCGTCACCAGGTGCAACAAAGTGGACAGGGTCGTGGTTAAAAGAGAAACCAGTAGGATTAGCTTCAGTAGTACCACTAAGGTTAGTAACTTTGTTTGCTGTAGGGTCGTATACCCATAGTTGGTCAAAGCTACCATCATCACCTTCAAAATACAATTTATTCTCCCAAGCGAATAAAGACGCAAGACCATTAATAGAAGATGCAATTGTTACTTGTGTTGTTCCTGCTGCGGTACCATCGGTTACCCATAAATTGTTGTCATATTCAAAGTAAACATTGTCTCCCATCTTTGTGAAATGAGTTAAAGAAGAGTCTCCATTAGCATCATCAAAATTTTTAACCAACGTATAGGTTTGATTAGAAATGTTGTAAAGGTATAATTCTTGCCCGTCAGATGTGCCTCCTACAGTATATGTCATATTAAATAAAATAGAATTATCGTTAAGTGCAATATAATTACTTCCAGCTGATATTGTGCCTGAACCAGTATCTGGTAATACTTGTAAGTTTGTGCCGTCAAATTCATAATAAATACCTGTAAATACACCATCAGCATCAGTAATATACTTTCTCATATAAGCTTTATTACCAATAATTGTAGGTGGTTCGAATTGAAAATCATTAAATAGTAGTACTGTTCCTGCTTCTGTACCATCTGTAGTGTAGAGACTGTAATTTCCTGTAGATGTCTCGTATACTTGGAAATATAATTTATTATTTAATTCAAAGAACTTTGATGGGCTTGAGTCATCACTAGATCCATCAATATCTTTTAACAACACTGTACCTTCAGGTGTTCCATCAGAAACCCAAAGTTCAATACCAACATCTACACCATTAGTATTTGAAGCAATTTGATCATCTGCAGCAAAATAAAGTTTACCGTTAAATGCAGTTAAATTATTTGGGCTAGAGTGGCGACCTTCTTTGCCTACAGCACCAGGAAAAGCATTAATGTCTTTAACAAGTGTAATTTGTTGCGAATTTGCTAAGCTTGATATAAGAAGCAAAGCAAAAAGGTAATAATGTTTCATAATTATTTATGTTTTAGTTTATATGCTCTATTACGTTCGTTTATTATTTTACCCTTAGTTTATTTTTATTTTTTTTTAAAATTCTTACAACTATATCTTGTGTTTTCTCTGTTTTGTTGCTAAAAACTTATAAAAAAGCTTGTTTTGTTTTGGATTGTGTTGTGTGTATAAAGCTATAAAATTACACTGTGTAAGAGTAAAATAGTTATAGATACTATTCATGTTTCGAGTTTATTAACTGAATTTGAAGATGCGTTATCTTGCTAGGGTAATTTAAATTAATAAAGAAGTGTATTTGTGTATAGTTGTTAAGCTTAAGTGAAAATAGTTGATTAAAAATTAAGACTAAATCAAGTGGGGTAATAAACCAGAAAAACAATCTTACCGAAAAACAACTAAAAGTCAAACAAGTATTAAACTAAAGGAACTTTAAAACCTTATGTATTAAGATTAGTCTCACAAATAGAAATCTTTGAAATTATTTTTAAAATTTAAGAAAACTATGTGTGTATTTATTTAAAAAAGTATATGCGAAAATTGAACAATATATATATTTATGATAAATGATTTAAAAAGTTTATTTAAACTTTCAAATTAATAGAGTTGCTAAAAAGTAAAAACTCGTTATAAAGTTATTTAGGTGGGGTGAAAAATTAAAAAGAAAACTTGTTAGAGATATATGTTTTGGGTTTTAAGTTATTTACTAGTTGCAATAGTTTTAGATGAAACTATGATGGAGGTCTGCAAAGGGTAAGAAAAAAACAAAAGCATTAGTGATAAGTCAAGAAAAAGAGATTTTAGTATGATTAGCGTTTTATAAGAGAGGGGTTCAATGTTAACTTTTTAAAATAGTATTTAGAAGATGTAATTTTAATCTTTAAAAAAGTTTTTATATACAATACATAAAAATAAATCGTCTTCGCTAAAGTTTTTTCTAATTATTTTAAAAGCTTTATACATGTGAGACTCTACTGTTTTTACAGAAATATTTAATTGTTCTGAAATTTCTTTATACTTAAGACCTTCAAATTTATTTAAATATAAAATCTCTTTGCATTTTTCAGGTAGTGTTTCTATCACATTTTTTAATTTATTAATGCGTATATCTAAAGCTTCATGATCTGGTGTAATTCTATCTCTTAGAGCTTGTTCTTTAAGTTCATTAAAAAAAGCATTTCTTTTTTTTTGTTTTCTGTATATATCTATATAAGTATTGTATGCTATTCTATATAAATAACTTTTAATAGATTTTTCAGAATTTATATTTAATCTATTGTTCCAAAGTGTAATAAAAGTTTGTTGTACTATATCTTCAGCTTCTTGTAAATCATAAGTATAGGTAATGGTATAATCTAAAAGATTTTTATAATAACGCTCAAATAAGATTCTAAAAGCTTTTTTGTCGCTTTTTTTAATCTCAATAGCTAATAAAGAGTCGTTAATTAAAACTTCCAAAATAATTCTGTTTTTCTATTAATATACAAATATGCCAAAAAAAAATAATAAATAGACTAAGGGTAAAATAATAAATTAACGTATTAGTAATATTAAGTTAAGTAAAACAAACAAACCGTTGAAAAAAATAACTATAAAATATATAACGAGTACAATATCTTCAAAAGAGTTGTTAGAACTTAAGGAGATGTTAAAAGAAAAGGAAAATCAAGAACTTTTCAAAGACTATGTCAAAGATTATTATGATGTACATGCCGTACTAAATAAACCAGATGTAGATAAAGCTTTTGATAAACTTTGGAAGGAAATAGAGAAACAAAAACCATCTAGACAATTGTTTTTTCCCATGTGGTTTAAATATGCAGCAGCAGCTGTGTTAGTTTTGATGTTTTCGTTATCTTACTATTTAATAAATAACAAAGAACAAGCAGAGGTTAAACACTCTGTTGTAGAAACAGGAACCCCTGGTTTTAATAAGGCTATTTTAACTCTGGAAGACGGTTCTAATATTGTGTTAGAAAAGGGACAGCCTTATAATGCAGCTAAAGTTACTAGTAATGGAGAACAAATTATATATGACAAAAAAGACGAGAATCATATATTATATAATTACTTAACCGTACCAAGAGGAGGGAGGTTTGAAGTTGAATTGGCTGATGGTACTCGAGTTTGGTTAAATTCAGATTCAAAATTAAAATATCCAGTTAGCTTCAAATCAGGTACAACACGTGAAGTTGAACTTGTGTATGGGGAAGCTTATTTTGATGTGTCTTCAAGTAAAAATCATAATGGAGCATCATTTAAAGTACGTTCTAAGCTACAGGAAGTAGAGGTGCTAGGAACAGAATTTAACTTAAAAGCTTATAAAGACGATATAAGTGTATATACTACTTTAGTTGAAGGTGAAGTATCTGTGAAAAACGAAGCTTTTAAGGAAGTTTTAGATCCTGGTTATCAGTCTGTCGTGGTAGGTGAGAGAGAGGTTATTGATGTTAGGACGGTAAATGTTTATAATGAAATAGCTTGGAAAGAGGGTATTTTTTCATTTAGAGATAAACCGTTGAAAGAAATTATGAAATCTTTATCTAGATGGTATGATGTAGATATACTTATTAAAAATAAAGAACTTGAGGATATAAGGTTTAATGGTGTCTTAAGTAAAACTATGACTTTAGAAGAAATATTAATTCCAATAAAAAGAAACACAAATCTGAAATATAAATTATATGATAAAAAGATAATTATTGAATAAAAAAGGGACAAATCGTAACATACCGCTCAAAGTACACTGATTTCATCCCTTAGTTTTAACATGTATTAATTAAATTATTAACTAACACCATGCAAATTTATGAATTTTAATTTTACTAAAGAATTTTACTTTTTTAGAAAATCAACCAAAAACATTATTATGAGAACAATTTTGATGTTGTTTTGCTCTACTATTTTTAGTTTTACGCCTGCCGATATCATCTCTCAAAATGCAAAAATTACAATTAATCAGGATAAAACAGTTTCTGTAGATGAGATTTTTGATATTATTCAGTCGCAAACAACGTATACTTTTATTTATCGTTCAGATCTTTTTAAAGAAATTCCTTCTGTTACGTTAAATAAAAGTACAATTAAAGTCAAGGATTTATTATCTAAGGTCATATCTACTAATCAGTATAGTTTTGAACTATTAAAAGATAATACTATTGTTATAGAAAAAAAGGTTGCAAGAGTAATACAAGAAGAAATTACAGGTAATGTTACCGATGAAAAAAATAGTCCATTAGCGGGTGTAAGTGTTTTAATTAAAGGTACTAGAAGAGGGACGCTAACAGATTTTGATGGTGATTTTAAGATTAAAGGTCTTAAGACTACAGATGTCTTAATTTTCTCAAGTATGGGGTTTGAAAAACAATATATTGAAGTAGGAGATAAAAAAGTAATAAATGTAGTATTAAAAGAATCTTCTAATGAGTTAGATGAAATAGTTGTCTCTGGAAAGAAAACTGTAAATACAGGGTATCAAGTGCTTTCAAAGGCAAAATCTATTGGTTCATATGAGGTTGTTGGATCTGATGTCATCGAAACTAAATTTCAAACAAATATTTTAGATAGATTAGAAGGGACTGTAAGTGGTTTGTCTTTATACAGAGGGACACCTGTTATTAGAGGAGTTTCTACACTTAATGGAGAAGATTATCCTTTAATTGTTTTAGATGGTGCGGTTTATGAAGGTGATTTAGAGTCTATTAACCCTAACGATATAGAGAATGTTACAGTATTGAAGGATGCTACAGCGGCTTCAATTTACGGTGTAAGATCTGCCAATGGAGTTATTGTGGTAACTACCAAAAGAGGTATTGTTGGTAAACCAACTTTAAG